>JAISQI010000037.1 GCA_031274295.1 Holosporaceae bacterium | reverse complement strand
ATCAGCGCAGGGCAGATGGGATTAAATTCAATCTATGTGCATTTACAAATCTTTCTCAAGATCATCTTGACTATCACCAAACATTTGAAAATTATTGGAATGCAAAAAAGCGACTATTTTGTGAGTTAGCCGATGACAATTCAATTTTTGTTGTTAACGACGACGATGAATATTCGAAAAAGATTTATGAAATAGCTAAAATCCGCGGTATTAAGTGTTATGGCTACGGATTTAGTTCAAGCGACATAAAAATCAAGAGTATTGTTATAAAAGGATACGACCAGCAAGTGAAAGTTTCTTTTTTCGGAAAAGAACTTTCATTTATTTTACCTCTCCAGGGAACGTTTCAAGTATACAATGCTATATGCGCAGCTACGATGGGGTATCTTTCTGGATTGGACGTTGAGAAAATCGTGAACTGTTTACAAAAATTGCAACCAATCAATGGTCGCTTGGAATTGGTTACTCAATTGGGAACAGCGCATGTATATATTGACTACGCTCATACTCCAGATGCTCTGCAAAATGCCATTTTATCTTTACGAAATCATACGAAAAATAGGATTGTCACAGTCTTTGGATGCGGGGGAAATCGAGATCAACAAAAAAGAATTTTAATGGGAGAAATTGCCCAAAAAAAATCTGATTTTGTAATTATAACCGATGATAATCCAAGGGATGAAGATCCTGGACAGATTAGGAAAATGATTCTTGAAGGATGTCCCAACGCTACGGAAATTAGCGATCGGAAAGAGGCGATTGAATTTGCAATGAAGATGCTATCGGATGGGGATACGCTTCTTATTGCCGGAAAAGGGCATGAAACCTACCAGCAAATGGGAGAAAAGTCGTTAGATTTCAGCGACAAAAAAACGATATTGGAAGCTGCACGGAAATGATTTTTTCAAAGGATGAACTGTCGGAAATTTTTAACCAGACGGCGGAAAGTGTAAACGATATTTGCGTGAATTCAAATGACGCAAAAATAGGAGATTTATTCGTTGCTTTAAAAGGAAAGAAAACGGACGGGCATAATTTCATTGAACAAGCAATAGACAACGGAGCAGTTTTAGCGATTTCAGAAAAAAATATTCCAGGAATTGATGCGCGAAAAATTATTCTTGTGGAATCTTCCGAATATGCTTTGCTGCAATTGGCGAAATATAATATCGCGAAATCTCCTCATACAAAATATGTGGGCGTTACAGGCAGTGTTGGAAAAACGACCACCAAGGATTTGATTTTTCACATTCTTTCCAATCAGAGGAATATGCAAAATCAGGTATATGTGTCGCGGAAAAATTTTAATAGCCAAATCGGATTGCCAATATGCGCGGCAACAATGCCCAGAAATACAAAATTTGGAATTTTTGAAATGGGGATGAGTAACTCGGGCGATATAAAAAAATTGATCGACATTCTTCAGCCTTCCATTTCTATCATTTCACAAATTTGTGAAACTCATATGGAATCTTTTAATTCCGTATGGGATATCGCCCGAGCAAAATCTGAAATTTTCGAAACAAAAAACCCGCAGGAAGCGGTTATTATTCCTCAAGATTCTCCGTACACGGATTTTTTAAGACAAAGAGCCATGGAAAGTGGAATAAAAAACATTTTTACATTTGGTAGTAAAAACTCCGATGCCAGAATTATAGAATACAATTATGTAAATAGTCATTGGGAAGTTATTGCAGAAATTTTTGGCGAGAAAATAGCCTACCATATAAGAGGCAACAATAATTCATTAATTTATAATAGCTTGTCTTCTATTTTTGGCGCAAATATTATTTCAGGAATAGCACCACAGAAATTGGCCGATCAAGTTTGTTCGTTCGATTCTTCTTCCGGACGCGGAGCGATTATCTACCTGAAAAATAAGGATATAATTTTGATAGACGATGCTTACAATGCCTGTCCAACCTCCATGCGATCAGCCATTCAATCCATTAGTAAATATAAAGATCGCAGAAAAATTCTCGTATTAGGGGATATGCTTGCATTGGGAAAAGATACTGTCTTTTATCATGAAAATTTATCAGCGACCATTGATAAATTTGGAATAGATATAGTTTTTACTTGCGGTTCTTTAGCGAAACGATTATTCAATAATCTAAGAGATTGTAAAAAAGGAGCCTGGTGTGAAAATTCCGCTCAGCTTGCTGAAAAAGTTCTGGAAGAAATTCAAAATGGCGACTGTGTTTTGGTAAAGGGATCAAATTCTATGAAAATGAATCACGTTGTTGATGTTATAAAAAACCTGGATTAATTATCGATGTTTTATAATTTTTTATTTCCCTATTGGAACTTCATATCTGGAATGAATTTGCTGCGCTACATAACCTTTCGAACTATGTGCGCTCTGTTAACGTCGTTGGTAATTAGTTTTCTACTTTATCCAAATTTCATAAAATACTCAAAATATTCTCAGCCTATTCGTAACGATGGTCCGGAATCACATCTTTTAAAAAAGAGCGGGACTCCGACGATGGGAGGTGCCATCGTTATTGCCGGAACGATAATTTCTTCTTTATTATGGGGAGATATTACGAATAATTATTTGATTTTGCTTGTTTTATTGACATTTTCATATTGTTTGCTAGGGTTCTATGATGATTTTCTAAAAATAAAACTAAAAAATTCAAAAGGAGTTCGCGGAAGAAGGAAGTTACTTTTTCAAGCGATAATAGCTTTAATTTTTTCCTATCTCGTTGAGCTTCTTAGGACGCCTGAAGTTGCTGGTCACCTAATGTTTCCGTTTTTCAAAAGTTTTACCCTAAAGAATTCCGTGTTTTTGATGCTTTTCACAACCTTTGT
>JAISQI010000025.1 GCA_031274295.1 Holosporaceae bacterium | reverse complement strand
AGGCAACCTATTTCAATCTTTTCTTTTTAAGATAACTAGAAGCCCGCTAAAAAGGAAATGGCGGACATGATTTTTCCTTCTTTAGCCAGCATATTATCCACCACATCCTTAGCGGAGTAAATGTTAGTATTTTAAAAACGGGATTGCTAATTTCATAAAAATAATTACTGAAATTCGAGCAAAGAATCACCTTAATTTGGCGACCGTTCTGTTCCACTATTTATGATAGCAAGGTATTGGTCGTAGACAAAAATTTTATGTCGATCTTTTCCTGTGATTTCTTTAATGATTTTCAAGTTCTCAAGGATCGCGAGGCTTCGTAAAATTGTTGGTAGCGAGAGTTTAATGCTTTCTTTGATTTTCTTCGTGTTGGCTATAGGATATTGTTTTAAATAATCGTATATCGTAAAAATTGCCGCACTTGATTTACCAGAATTTTCAATGACGCTATAGTCTTTCGCAAAAAGTGCAATAATGGATTGAGCTGTTTCCGTTGCCTGTTGAGCCGTTTCTATGATGCCTGTCAGGAAAAATTTAATCCAAGATTCCCAATCTCCGGTTTCTCGAACAGATTGAAGATGCCCATAGTAAGCGTCACGATTGGATTTCAGATACAAGCTTAAATATAAAATTGGCTGTTTTATGATGCCTTCAAGGCATAACATAAATGTGATTAACAAACGTCCAAGACGACCATTGCCATCTAAAAAAGGATGAATTGTCTCAAACTGCACATGCGCAAGCGCAGCTTTTATCAGAATGGGAAGATGAAGTGTATCGTCATGCAGGAACTTCTCAAAATTATCCAGACATTCCATGAGATGTTCCGGCGGAGGTGGTATAAATTTAGCGTTGCCCGGTCTTGTTCCGCCGATCCAATTTTGTGAATTTCTGAACTCTCCTGGATGTTTATTTCCACTACGAGCGTTATTCATTAGCTGAGCATGTATTTCCTTGATCAAACGTAGAGATAAAGGGAGTTTTTTTACTCGTTTCAAACCGTAATACATTGCCGAGACATAACAAGAGACCTCTTTAACATCATCCAAAGAAGCAGCAGAATCTCCTTGCGTTTCAAGCAACAACAAATCTGATAAGGAGGATTGCGTACCTTCAATTTGTGAGGATAACACCGCCTCTTTGCGAACATACATATACAAAAACAATGATGGCTCCGGAAGAACCATACTCATTCCATCCAATCTGCCAATAGCAGTATTTGCTTGATCCAGCAGTGGATAGAACGCAGTCATATCCAAAGCGGGCTTCGGTGGCAAAGGTTGAGGAATATATGCATTATAACTTTCTCCGCCAACTGAGGAACTTTTGAGGTATCTGCCAACCCTTTGCTTTATATCCATTTTTGCACCTAACTAACAAATATTCGAATCTTCGTTACTTATATAAATTTAACTAACAAATATGAAACTTACAAGGCCGCAACTAACAAAAACATCAAAAAATTTTAGTTGCAGTAACATCAGTAACCATGTTTCCAAATTGATTAGTGAATTCAAGAACAATATCACATGCTTGCTCTAGTATAAATTTATAAAAATGCGTATACTAAATACATCTCGCCACGGTAGCAGCGTTAATATTTTGGTACCATAATTGGTACCATATTTCAGAAATCTCAAATCTATTGTCTTGAAATTTGAATGAAAAATTGAGTCACTTTGGCAGTCACTCCTTCCGCCAGCGACGCGACGTTCGACTCGAAAATTTTATTTGCTGAATTATAAGAGTTACGAATACCGCGACAATGATTGCTATTGCGACGTTTTGTGTATAATTACTCCAAGATAAATTTGTTACAATTTCCTTGATTTTTCTTAAAAATCCACATACATTCTGCCCAAAATGCCCATGATTTAATGTAATTTCGCTAAATGGAGCCAAAATCGTGATATAGAATTTCCGACATAAATACAACAAAATTATGTTATAAAATACAAAAATACTTGACCAATAGATGAGAAAATTATAGATTGCTATGATTAATTCTGGAGAGAAAAAAATAAAACATTATTACGGATGGCTGAAAACACGAATTAGTACTTCTTTTCTGGTTTTTGGCGCACTTTTTTCGCAATTTGATTCCACTCAGGCGACTATAAAACCGGATACGACTGCAACAGCGGCCGCACAAGGTTATGTCTATGCTCAATACAATCTCGGTATAATGTATTGTTTGGGAAAAGGAGTTGAACAGAACTATGCGGAAGCTCGAAAGTGGTATGAAAAAGCGGCTGCGCGGGGGGATGTAGGTGCTCAATACAATCTCGGTGTTATGTATGACAAAGGTAAAGGAGTTAAACAGAACTATGCAGAAGCTCGGAGGTGGTATGAAAAAGCGGCCGTACAGGGCCATGTCTATGCTCAGTACAATCTCGGTGTTATGTACTATTTTGCTAAAGGAGTTGAACGAAATTATGCGAAGGCTCGAAAGTGGTATGAAAAAGCGGCCATGCAAGGGGATGCTGACGCTCAATACAATCTCAATATAATGTGTGATGAAGGTAAAGGAGTTGAACAATAAAACTATACAGAAATTCAAAAGTGATACGAAAAAGCGGTTACTATTTTATCTTGTTTCCGCGCATTATTGAGAAAATAAATCGTCTGCTATATCGAAAACGCGCTTTTTTAAACAGTTTTGCAGACTCCACGTTATAACGAGTGCTTTACACTTGGGAATAGGAATAAAAAAACGGATAAAGACTTCATTATTCTATTTTCTTCCTTTGTCGGATGTTAGTTTTGTACACAGCTTTATGAATTCACTTTAAACGGCTAAGGTTATGTTGTAGAATTTCCGATGTGTTGTAATGGTATAGAGGTTGATATGAATAATGAAGATATAAAATTAAGAGATGAAGAACGTAGTAGATGTGAAGTTTGGACGCGTGTGATGGGATATCATCGTCCCATTGATGACTTCAATATAGGCAAAAAGGGCGAACACGCGGAAAGAGTTTATTTTGAGGAGAAGTTGACTTGTGAAGATCGTCTCTTCTGCGATAAATAGTGGAAAAATCTCTATTCGTTGGAGGAGTTGTTTCACTTACTACGCTTGATTATCCGGGGCATCTTTCTACGGTAGTATTTTTACAAGGATGTCCGTGGAGGTGTGTGTATTGTCATAATCGGCATTTGCAGTCTATTTTACCAACAGAGTCATTACCTTGGGAAGACATTTTAAATTTACTTGAAATCCGCAGAGGGTTTGTGGAAGCTGTGGTTTTTAGTGGGGGCGAACCTCTGATGCAAGAGCGACTCTTAAATGCGATCGAAGATGTTAGGGCAATGGGCTTTAAAGTAGGATTGCATACGTCGGGGGCGTTTCCGGACAGGTTTAAATGCGTTCTCCCCTCAGTCGATTGGGTGGGGTTTGACGTGAAATGCTCCTTTAATGATTATCAAAAGGTTACTAACATTAAAGATAGTGGAATTGTCGCTCTTGAGAGTTTAAATATATTGATTGCATCTAAAGTTGATTATGAAGTGAGAATAACGGTCTTCGAAGAGATGGATATATCTGCAATTGTTGAAGTTTTGAAAGAAATCTCCACATTGGGTGTGAAAACAGTCGTTCTACAAAAATGTAGAGACAAAGGAGAAAGTGTAGTTGAACATGCTATCTTTTCTGATAAACTCCTGCTGGAGGATATATCAAAGTACTTTGATAGCTTTCATGTTAGAGGATAAATTTTTTCCTTGAGTTAGCGTTGTTTAATTGTGCTGAATTTTTAGTGTATACGAGTTTGGTTAAAATATAGGAGTAAAATGGCCAGTCATAAATCTGCCTTAAAAAGAATGAGGCAAAGTGAGAAAAGAACTTCTCTGAATAGAAGTCGGATTAGTCGAGTTAAGACGTTTATAAAAAAGTTTATTTCAAGTTTAGGCCTGAAAGAGGCAGGCTTTGCTTTTTCCAACGCCCAATCGGAGATTCATAAAAGCGCAGCCAAGGGCGTGTTGCATAAAAATACCGCTAATCGCAAAATTTCACGCCTGAATAAATTATTAAAATCTGCAGAGAAAAAGTAACGGGTTCTTGTTTTCCATAGGTGGATTGATTTTGTGAACAACTTGGATTTAGAAAGAATATGGAGTGTTGTTTATCGAAGCTTGCAACATGAGCTTGGAAATCCAGTTGTAAACAGCTGGATATCCCCTTTGACAATAGATAAATTTTATTCGGGGGTTTTATATATAAAAGCTCCAAGTATGTTTCTTAGAGATTGGGTTGTAAATAATTATTTTGATCTTATTTTAGAATTTTGTAAAAAAGAAAGCAGGGAAATTAAATCAATAGAAATATTTGTTTCCTCATCTCGTCCCACCAACATAGAAAAATCCAGCAAAAAATCAGAAACATCATTTGAAAAGTCCTCTTCATCAGACGAACAAATTGCTCTAGGGATACCTCTCGATCCAAAATTTACGTTTGAAAATTTCGTTGTTGGAAAACCGAATGAGTTTGCCTATGCAGCGGCATTAAGGGTTGCCGAATCAGATAAGGTAGCCTTTAATCCTCTATTTCTATATGGAGCAGTAGGACTTGGAAAGACCCATTTAATGCATGCAATTGCTTGGAATATCAAAGCTAGGTCTCCCCGAAGAAATATTGCATACATGTCGGCTGAAAAATTCATGTATCACTTTGTGAGATCAGTTAGATTTAAAGATACCATGGCTTTTAAGGAGCAATTTCGCTCAGTAGATGTCTTAATGATAGATGATATACAATTTATTTGTGGAAAGGATTCTACCCAGGAAGAATTCTTTCATACGTTTAATGCTCTTGTGGATAATAACAGGCAAGTAATCGTCTCTGCGGATAAATCTCCTTCTGACTTAGACGGCATGGAAGAAAGATTAAAGTCCAGATTAGGCTGGGGGCTGGTTGCCGACATTCATCCGACAAATTACGAATTAAGACTTGGTATTTTACAATCGAAATCCGCTACTTATTCTGTAAAGGTTCCGAGCAAAGTTTTGGAGTTTGTTGCACACAAGATAACTACGAACATAAGAGAATTGGAAGGTGCGTTAAATCGTATAGTCGCCAGCGCTATTTTCGTGGGACGTGAGATTACGGTGGAGAGCGCACGCGAGATACTTTCTGATCTATTGCGCACCAGCGATCGCAAAATAACCATCGAGGAGATTCAAAAAAAAGTCGCGGCTCATTATTCGGTAAAATTGAGTGATATGTCATCAGCCCGTCGAGCTAGACAAGTGGCGTTACCAAGACAAGTTGCGATGTATTTTGCCAAAAAACTCACCACCATGTCTCTTCCCGAAATTGGCAAAGGTTTCGGAGGACGAGATCATACTACGGTACTTCATGCCGTCAAAAAGATTAACGAGCTCATGGCTAACGACGGTAGTTTGGCGGAAGACGTTAAATTATTGAACGATATATTAACAAGATAGAGTTTATTGATTTTTAAATGCTGGCATATCAATTTTCTTGTCCAAGACATGTAAATTGTGCAGCCTCATAAGTTTCAGCACAAGTTTCTGATAATTTTTATCTGTTCCATAGTTTCCAATGCAGGAAGCCAATTTTATGCCATTTATTTTTTGATTTTTCTGTAGAGTGAGAGCCCGTTGTCTTCTGAATTCATGATAACGTCTGTTGACATTTATTGTCTTTGTATATGCAATAACTGAATTAAATAAATTATCAAACTTGAATAGACTCGTTTTTGTTTTGGCCAACCCAAAATAGGCATTCGATAAATAAATGATTCTGTCGCTTCCAAATTGACTTTCCAATACTGCCTGAGCAACGGCCAAGGAAACGGGAACTGGCGCTACTTTTAGCAGTAGCTCAGAAAAATCCTTGGTTTGATAAAATCGACAAATTTTATCAAATCGATCGCGTTCATGTTTTGTTGGATTAATGTGTTTTCGTTGCTTTTCTCGCATGGAAAGTACTAATTGGCGTTGTTTCATAATAATTTCATTAACTTTGCCAGCGGTAGAAGCAATGGCTTTTATAAAAAAATCTCTATTTCCTTTTAAAGAAGAGTTTAAGTGAGGAATTCCCTCCAATGCAAGATAAGGAACTTTATTTAAGTCCGTTTCCTGCAAAATTTTATGATGATCGGTGTTTAAAGACCTATTTACCCTATGGCATTCAAAAATCTCGTCCCTGATATTGGCATATCTGTACGATTTTTCAGTAGTTGACATTCCCAAAGACGCTGATTGCGACGGTGTTTCTTTTTCATAAATACAGCTAGGAGTTGTCTCTTTTGTTGTATCCTGATTTTCATTACCACAATGGACAACAACAATAATCCAGACACTAATGGAAGCTGTTAATAGCGAGCGATAATTTAACATTCAACGGGAACTACAACTAGATCTTCGGACACAAGTTGATTTAAAGTTTTTTTAATTCCATATTTTAACGTTTCTTGAGCATGGGGGCATTTACTACAAACACCTTGCAGCTTCACGGATAAGATATTACCGTCGAGTGCGACGATATCAATATCCCCACCGTCTAAATTGAGTGATGGTCTAATATGCTGATCGACTACCTCTGTTATTTTTTTTAGCAACGCCTGATTAGAATCCATATAAACCTCACACTCACCACTTATTCCATCATAACCAAGAATAGCAAATTATTCAAGCTTATTGACTATTTGCGGGCTGAGACGGTATTATCAGTGGGTTTATAAAGGATTACCAATGGATAAAGAAAAAGCACTTGAGGCTGCGCTTTTGCAGATAGAAAAGGCATTTGGAAAAGGCTCTGTTATGAAACTTGGACAGCAGGGGAAAATTGTTGATATAGAAACTATTTCTTCTGGATCTATAGGGTTGGATATGGCTCTAGGAGTTGGTGGATTTCCCAAGGGACGAATTATTGAAATCTTCGGTCCGGAAAGTTCTGGAAAAACTACCTTAGCCTTGCATGCGGTTGCGGAATCTCAAAAAAACGGAGGTGCTTGTGCATACATAGATGCAGAACATGCCCTAGATCCTATTTATGCAAAGAAACTAGGAGTCAACGTAAGCTCATTGATCTTGTCACAGCCGGACACTGGAGAACAAGCTTTGGAAATCGCAGATACACTGGTTCGCTCAGGAGCTATTGACGTGTTAGTTGTGGACAGCGTCGCCGCATTGGTTCCAAAAGCGGAAATAGAAGGCGAGATGGGAGATTCCCATATGGGACTACAGGCTCGTTTGATGAGCCAAGCATTGCGTAAACTGACTGCTACTGTTTCTAAGTCCAATTGTATCATGATTTTCATCAATCAGATTAGAATGAAAATAGGTGTCTTTTTCGGCAATCCGGAAACAACCACAGGAGGAAATGCATTGAAGTTTTACTCATCCATAAGATTGGATATACGTAAAATTGGAACATTGAAGGAAAAAGAACAATTTATAGGAAATCAAGTTCGCGTAAAAGTAGTGAAAAACAAAGTTGCTCCCCCATTTAAAATTGTGGATTTCGACATAATGTATGGAGAAGGAATATCAAAAAGTGGGGAATTGCTGGATATAGGAGCTAAAATAGGAGCTGTGGAAAAATCTGGCGCTTGGTACTCTTTCGAAGGACAAAAATTAGGGCAAGGAAAAGAGGCAGCGCGTCAATTTCTTAAAGAAAATCAGACTGTAGCGGATAAAATAGAGCAGCTAATTCGCAATAGCGGAGAGATTGTCTCTCAAATAACAGATGTTGTTTCTGAATGATCTGATATTGAAGTAATTGAAAATTTCTATCGTGAAGTGTCCTAAAAATAGATTAAAATGTAATCATAAGACACCATAAAAGCACAGAAGTAACAATTTTTCATTTTTGAGATTTGAAAAATGTATCCATGCTGTTGAAAATTTGATAGGATATCTACGCTTTGCGTAGAGGTATAGCATGTCTTCGAAAAATCCATGGGAAAATGAGGATGATCCATGGAACAAAAAAAAACCGGACGATGATTTCTTATCTATGTTCGCTGTAAGAATCAGAAAAATTCTAAACGATACCATAAAAAACTGGAACGGTGGAAAAAACAATAAATCTTCGATCGGTTTCATATATTTAGCGATGGCAGTTGTTTTGGGCGTGTATCTAGTCTCTGGATTTTATCAGGTTCAGCATGATCAGCGTGGAGTTGTCTTAAGATTCGGAAGATGGGTACGTACTGTTGGGCCCGGTCTACAGTATATTTTACCATATCCATTTGAAAGTGTTGTTCTTCAAAAAGTTACTAAAGTTAATCAGATAGATGTGGGATCATTTTTCAGAAATCAACAGGAGGAAAGTTTGGTTCTCACTGGGGACTCAAATCTCGCCAATATTAGCTTTAGTGTTCTCTGGAAAATCAAAGACAATGGAGTGGAAGATTATCTTTTCAATGCAAAGTCTCCAGAAATTACAGTGCAAGCCATGGCTGAGAGCGTAATGCGCGAAATAGTAGGCCAAACTCCATTTACTTATGTGCAAACAGACGGTAGGGGAGAGATTCAGCGAAAAGCGATGAAAAGTCTACAATCGATGATGGATGAGTATAAGATGGGGATAGAGATTGTTCGAGTTGAGTTGCAACGCGTTGAACCCCCGATATCCGTAATCGATTCCTTTAGGGATGTGGAACGGGCTCAGGCGGAACAACAAAGCGAAAAAAACAAGGCAGAAGCCTATGACCGAGATACTCGCGCCAGAACACGGGGGCTGATTGCTGAGAAGCTTAATAACGGAGAAGCTACTAAACGTTCGATTATAGAAACCGCCCGTGGAGCAGTTGCAAGATTTATATCTGCCTACTCACAATATAAACTTGCTCCGGATATTGTTTCTAAACGTCTGTATATAGAAACCATGAGAGATGTGTACAAAGATGTGAATAAAATCATAATTGATAGCGACATAAAATCGGTGCCGTATCTTCCTTTGACCGAGTTACACAAAACGACGATTATCAAAGAGGAGAGTTCAAAATGAGCATAAAAAGCACATCATGCATGGCTATCCTATTCGTTGCGCTTTTTATTTTTGGTGGATCGATGTTTACGGTAAACCAAATAGAACAAGTAGTTGTTACTCGACTCGGAGAGCCTGTTCGGGTAATAAAGACCCCTGGATTACATTTTAAGATTCCAATTTTGGAAACAGTGGCTATTTTTGATAAAAGATTAATGAGTGTAGAATTATCAGCTCTGGAAGTCACTCTGGGAGACAAAAGACGCATTATGGTGGACGCTTTCGGACGATATGTAATCACGGACCCATTAAAATTTTATCAAGCTGTAGGAAGTGAACATGGAGTGCTTAATAGGCTAAATCCAGTTGTTTTAGGAAGTTTAAGTAGTGTTTTGGGGAAATTGGGTCTGTCATCCTTGCTATCCGACGCTAGAATCTCTGCCATGAATAAAATCCGCGACGAGGTTAACAAAGCAGTTAAAGGATTTGGTATCAACGTAATCGACGTAAGAATTCGCAAAACAGATCTACCGCCGCAAAACAGCGAAGCTATTTGTAAGCGCATGATCAGTGAACGAGAAAGAGAAGCTCGCGAACTCCGAGCTAAAGGCGTTGAAATGGCCAAAATCATAAAATCCACGGCGGATAAAGAAAATGCCATTGCTCTTTCCGAGGCGAATACAAAAGTACAAATTTTAATCGCCGAAGGGGAATTAGAAGCCAATAAAGTATATACGGAAGCCTTTTCAAGGGACAAAGTTTTTTTCGAGTTTTTTCAATCATTGGAAGCGTATCGCGCCGCATTTAATTCAAAAAACTCCACATTTGTAATATCTCCAAGAAATGAGTTTTTTGACGCAATGAAGGGGAGGGGGCTTTGAGATTTTTATTGTTATTTATCTTTGTCATCTTGGAAGTGCAGGCTTCTGGAGTTCCAGGTGTTGCAGTAAAAGGTGGTATTCCTCGTCTAATAAATATGGTTGTTGACGTAGTAGTCACCGATAAAAATTTGGCGGATGACTATAGAGGAGCAGATAAAAAAGAATCTTCAGATGGCACTGGATTTATTATCGACGAAAATGGATACGTTGTCACAAATTATCATGTAGTCAGTTCTACGGATAAAATAAAAATCGTATTACACGATGGTAGCGAGTATATAGCAAAAATCATAGGAAAAGACGAACGATCAGATATTGCATTGTTAAAAATAGATACAGATATCAAACTTCCATTTGTTCAATTTGCAGATTCCGATAAGGTAGAAGTTGGAGATCCGGTCATTGCTATAGGAAATCCATTTGGGTTTGGAAAAACCGTAACATCCGGGATTGTTTCGTGCAAAGGACGTAATTTATCCAACCAAATTGCAGAATTAGGAGCGGGAGGAGATTTGGTCTATTACCTCCAAACGGATGCTGCTGTTAATTATGGCAATTCGGGCGGGCCTCTTTTTTCCTACGATGCAGAAGTAGTTGGAATGATAACCGTTTTCTTTTCTGATGGTATGCATAATACGGGAATTAATTTTGCAATTCCTTCTAACACGCTGAAAAAAGTAATTAAAGAATTAAAAGATCATGGAAAAATGCAGCGCAGTTGGTTGGGTATTGCCGTATCTCCATTGAATAAAAAAGCTGCCCGTGTGCTTGGATTGGGTAAGCAATACGGATGTATTATAACTAGGGTCGAAAGTAATTCTCCAGCTGCTATAGCCGGTATTCAAGCCGGAGATATATTAATTACCCTTAATGATGAATCCATCTCTGAAAATACAAATTTAGAGTTTATGTTGAATAGTCTTCCCATTGGTAAAGTTATTCCGATTCAAATTGTGAGGCATAAAGTTGGCATGAAACTTAGCGTGATGGTTGGCGTTCGAAGTGATGAAGATTTTTATCTGAATAGAGACGACGTTTCCGAAAAGAAGGAAATTTCCTATGAAAAAATTGATGGCATCGAAATAGGAGTGGCTGAATTAACTCCGGAACTCCGAAAAAGCTTTGATATTAGCGATGGTATAAATGGCGTTATGATTTCATATGTGGGACAAAGAAATGATATTGCCATTGGCAATGTGATACTTGCGGTAAATCAGACAAACATTACAAATATTGCAGGTTTGAAATCGGAATTGAAAAAATTATCAGAAAGCTCCGAGGTAACAAAAAGCAAAGAGCTGGCCTTCTATATCTTTGATCCCCAAACTCGTAAATCGGATTATGTAGTAATGGATTTTAATCTAGAAAATGACGAGGTGAATTCCAGCAAAGATCGTTCTGGGACGATTAGCAAAGAATCGCAAAATTCCAATAAGATAACCGATACGATGGAAAAATTGAAAACGGGGCTTAAATCCAAGTGGCGTCTAATTTAATAGCCATTGTCGGTCCAACTGCTTCTGGAAAATCAGATTTTGCAGTAAGATATGCGATATATTTGAAGAATAATTTTGGCGTAGAAGCTGAAATTGTGAATGCCGATAGTATTCAAATGTATAATGCATTGAAAATTATAACATCTTATCCTTCTTATGATTCATTAAAACTGGTAAGACACTGTTTATATGGTGTATTGTCTCCCCAAGAGGTCATATCCGTTGCAATCTGGTTAGATCTTGTAAAAAAGGAAATCCATCGAATTCACAGCGAAAACAAAGTCGCGATTATTTGTGGCGGTACGGGTTTTTATATTAATGCATTGATTAATGGAATTTCAGATATTCCCGTAATTCCTAAATATTTTCGGAATGAGGTTTTGAGAAAGTTTCAACAATTGGGTCGAGAAGAGTTTTTTAACCAGCTGGTATTTTTGGATCCGGAATTATGTAAAATATTACATAAGAACAATACCCAGAGAATTTTAAGGGCATATGAGGTGGTTACTTATACGGGAAAACCTCTTTCCAGTTGGTGGAAAAGTAAAAGTGAGTGCAATTATCAAATATCGCCGATAGTTTTATTGCCCCCGCGGGATAGATTAAATGAAAGATGTCTAATTCGTATAAATAAAATGATAGCAGTCGGCGCAATAGACGAAATAAGAAGATTCGTCGAAGAGTATCCAAACTATACTGGCATTCTGTGCAGTGTTATCGGCTATCATGAAATTATTTCTTTTTTAAACAAAGCAATATCATTCGATGAATGTGTTGAACGCATGTATGTTAGAACTAAGCAGTACGCCAAGAGGCAATCTACTTGGTTTCGCAATCAATTAAAATCATCGCAAATAATTTATGAATTCGGAGATGAAACAGAAGTCGCGTCATTGAAAATTTTAATAAATTTAAAATAATTTTTATGTACTCTGCATTAAAAATGTTAAGTATTAGCCTATGGAGAAGTGATTTGTTTAATTGGATATATAAGAATAGAGTTGAAACAATAATCCTTTTGATTATGGGAGCATTTGTAAATGCCGGATGTTACTTACAGATGCATGGCTTATGTTTAACTTTTTTTGATTCAGACGACTATATGAGATTAGTAAGAATAAAAGAGTTCTTTAGTCATTATGATTTATCAAATAATATTATTTCCCGATGTAATATTCCATTTGGATGTGAGCTTCATTGGACACGGTTTTATGATTTTTTTATAATCATTCCGGTATATATTCTGAGTTTTTTCGTTAATTCCATTGATAAATCAATAGAATATGTCGGTTTTTTCATAGGTCCAGTTATCAAAAGTGTAACCATTGTCGTGTTCTTCAGTATTTCTCAGAGATTAATGAAAAAGGACAACGCTTTTCTGTTGACGGCGATATTTTCCGCTCATCCGCTGATTTTACCTTTTGGAATTTTTGGTCGTCCGGATCATCATGCGTTTATTATGCTGTTTATTTTAATTTTCATTCACCATGTGACAGAGATTATTGAATCTAATTTTACGAACAAAAAATTATTTATAACGACGGCTGTAACTACTGTTTTTTGTGTTTGGATTTCTCCTGAAACGTTAATTCCTCTTTTGCTGGCGGATGGAATTTTGTTTGTATACTCATACTACGATATTGAGAAACTTCGACTGCTGTATACGAAAAATATATTTGTATCATGCGGTATCGGAATGATAATCTTTTTTTCCTCAAATTCCGCCATATCGAAATATAGCTTGGTCATGTACATCCTTATGATGACTTTGTTATACGTTACATATGACGACAAATATCTCAAAAATACAATTTTAAGATATTGGCATATTGCGATAATTATAACACTATTGATATTGCTTCCTCGTATTACTCCAGTTGAGTATGACAGAATATCTGTTTTACATGCGGCGCTGTATCTGTGCAGCGTGGCTTATTTTGGGATTAATATAATAAATCAAAAATTGAAATACAAAAATCTAATAGTAATGTCGTTTTTGTGGTTGATAATTATCGCGGCAGTATTTCTTTCAGAATATCCGTATTTTTTTAAAGGGATGAGTGCGGATGTCGACGGATATATAAAAACCATTTGGTTATATAAAGTCGCAGAAATGCAGTCTCCGTTTGCACATGGGGATACTACGTTTTTTGTAATACATTGCATCATTGTGGCGACTTCTATTATCAATAAAATTACCCAATTAGTGAATAGGAAGTTTGATTTTCCAGATTTAATATGGTGGATACTGATTGTAAATGCGATTTGCTATACGATTTTTGCGGGCATATCATGTAGAATGCTTCCATATTCAGTGTTATTTGGGCTGCCATTTATTGTTGATTTTGGAATGAACAGTAGTTTTGTGGAATCTTTTCATAGACTATGGAGGATAGTTATAACTTCTTTTCTTTCGATATTTTTCTTATTTTGCACATCATATTTTGATCCCATAAAAAAAGAGAAAGTATCCGGTCAACTATATGCGCAAAAAGAACTATTTAAAGTGATTGACAATCTAAGTCCAACTCCGGAAGTGATAATGGCCCACTCAAATGACGGTCCTTCCATACTTTATTACACAAAACATGGAGTAGTTGGAGCGCCTTATCATCGTCAAGCTCGTGGCATAATCTTTTCTCATAAAATTATGAGTGATCAATACAATGAAGAGATGATAAAATCCATTTTAAGGACAACCAATAGCTCCTATATATTTATTAGAAAATCTCAATCAGCCAAAGCAAAACAGGAGAATCTTGTCAGCATGATAATACACAACAATCTACCAGAATGGGCTAGTATTGTGAAGCTTCCAAAAAAATTCAACGACGTCTTAATCGTCAAAATCGATAAGAAAAAACTCAATCCATAAACGTTCGCAAGAGAGGCGAAACTTTATAAAAAACCATCACTCCGAATGGCTCTACGCATAAAGGATGAGATTATTTATTTACGATTTCCTTTAGATTTTTCCCGGGTTTAAATCTTACAGACTTATACGACGGAATTTTGATAATTTCCTTCGTTCTGAAGTTTCTTGCAATTCTTGCCTTGCGCTTTACTACTGAAAAAGTACCGAACCCCACCAGAATAACATCTTTTCCTTTTGAAAATGCTTTCTTTGCGACATTGATAAATTCATTTAAGAAACTTCCACTGTCTTTGATTGTTAATCCAGACTTTTTCGCTATAGCTTTTACAAGTTCTGTTTTATTCATGTTGATTCTCCAATTACCAGGAAGGATCCTATCACTGAAATTTTAAAATTGCAAACAATAGAATTCTCCAATATTCATGAATTATATGAGATAATTTATATGATATTGAAAAATTACAGAACATACCCGCGATAAGTAGGCTTTTTAGAGATCTATATTGTTATCTTACTCACCGTAATATATTATCTGGACGGAGTTTGCATGATAATACTTGATTTTGAAAAACCAATTTTTGAGTTGGACTCAAAAATAAAGGAACTTAAAAATTTAAATACCGGCGATTTAAGCATAATAGAAGACGTAAAACGACTGGAAAATAAGAGAAAAAAATTATTAAAACGCATATATACAGAACTGACGCCGTGGCAGAAGGTTATGGTGGCTCGTCATCAAGAACGTCCTCACACCATAGATTACATTAATGCGCTAATAGACGATTTCATTCCTCTCGCGGGAGATAGGTTGTTCGGCAATGATTTAGCGATCACTGTCGGTATAGGAAAATTCAGAGGAATTTCAGTGGCTGTCATGGGACATGAGAAAGGAAACGATACGGAAGATCGTTTGAAGCATAATTTTGGTATGCCTCATCCGGAAGGGTACCGCAAAGCCTGTAGAATTATAGAGATGGCCAATAAATTTAGACTTCCAATACTGACCTTTATTGACACTGCGGGAGCCTATCCCGGAATCAGCGCTGAAGAAAGGGGGCAAGCGGAGGCAATTGCAAGATGTATTGAAAAATCTCTGCAATTTAAAAATCCAATAGTCGCTACGATAATAGGAGAAGGTGGATCCGGTGGAGCAGTTGCGCTTGCCGTAGCAAACACAATTTTAATGCTGGAGCATTCCATATATTCTGTCATTTCTCCAGAGGGATGTGCATCTATTTTATATCGCGATCCGGAAAGAGCTCCCGATGCTTCCGACGCGTTAAAGCTTACGGCGCAGGATTTGATCAAATTTAATATGATAGACGATATTGTAGAAGAACCTCTGGGGGGAGCTCACCGAGACCCAATATTGACTATTAAATCCGTTGGCGACAAATTGAAAGCCGTTCTGCTAGAACTTTCCAACATCTCGGATTTAAAATCTCATCGCAATGAGAAATTCTTAAATCTATGTAGAAATTATCAATAGGATAGAGGGAAGTGCTAAAGATAAACCTAAAGAAATACGAATCCACAGTAGGAACTTTGGGTAACATACTTGAATGGTATAATTTTGGATTATTTATGCCGTTTTTGCATATATTATCTAGCGAATTTCTCCCGATAGAAAATGCAACTTATAGGGAAATATTAAGTTTTCTCGCTCTATCCATCGGGTTATTTATGCGTCCGCTTGGGGCCGCTATATTCGGTCCGATCGGAGACAAATTTGGGAGACAGAAAGCAATTTCCATTTCGATCTTACTTATGGCGATTCCGACTTTCTGCATGGGATTGCTTCCCAACTATAATCAAATTGGTGTTTGGGCGCCGATTTTGCTAGTTTTTTTAAGGGCTTTACAGGGAATATCCCTTGGTGGAGAATACACTGCCGCCATGGTGCACCTAGTCGAAAAAGCACCGAGTAATCGACGTAGTTTTTATGGAAGTTTGTCGGATGCTGGTAGTCAGGTAGGAGTGTTGTTGGGTAGCCAGTCGTTGCTTCTTCTATACAAACTTTTTTCAAACGATGAAGTTTATTCTTTTGCCTGGAGAATTCCATTTTTACTCGCCATACTCCTAATTCCATTTGCTTTCTTAGTTCCGAGCAATATTTTTTCACCTAAAAATAAACCCGTGGAACCGATTTTTAAAACCCTCAAAATGTATAAAAAAGAAATTGGCTGCACCGTAGCAATTACGGCGTTTAGTGCTATTGGATTCTATACGCTACTAACTTTTTTCCCCTACTATCTGACCGACAATAAAATTTTACTGCAGGAAGATGCGGCGGCGTGCAGTTTATACTCCACTCTGGTTATGACCATCGCCATTTTGGTCGCCGGATATTTGGCGGATCGCTATGGTAAAAAATTTTTTATGATCTTAGGTATAATAGGCGTAACTTTGATTACTTATCCGATGTTTATGACGTCAACGAGGTCCTTTGACCACTGGTTGGCGCTGCAATTAGTGTACGGCGTTTGTATTGGGTGCTATTATTCCAGCAGAGCAGCGTTTTTTTCAGAAGCTTTTCCAGCCGAGGTAAGATGCACGGCGGTTTCATTATCGCTCAGTTTGGCCCAGGCGATATTCGGTGGATTAACGCCACTTATTCTAAGTCATGCTGTTAAAATTTCTTCGTTTTTATCCGTGATACCGATAACTCTTATGGCGATTTGTGCAATTTACGCTTTGATCATATTGAAGGGGAAAAATATGAAATAACTCTCTTTTGCTGAACATATTTTCGATTATTGTTCCTAATTGTTCAAGACTTCAATTTTTGTTAATTCTTTTTTTTGAGAATTTTCCATGCGAAAGATTTGTAAATCTCTCTTCGGTCCCGTATTTTTATCAATGAGGAATTCTCCCATGCATCCTTGGTGATGATTTCCCACTATTGGTTTTTGAAGATTTATAAATTCTCTTACTATTTTCATAAGATCATGACCAATTATATCGAGAACGTTTGGGTATACTCCGAAATTTGCATTATATCTTTCGCTAAATTTCCGCAATTCGTCATTGTCGGAAAAAGCAAAAATAACTCCATCCCAAGCCTCACTGTTAGAGAGAGCTGCAGAACTTACTGTAAATACTCGTATGTCCTTCAATTTTGATATTGTTAAAATGGGATTGATTACAAACACTGCTTTTTTATTGGAATTTTTTGCATATTTGGTCGCTGCTTTTCTCGATATACTACTGTATCGTATAATTTCTAGGTCATCTCCTTCTTCCAATCCGTATTTTTTCAATTCATCTTCCAGAATTTCGAGAATTTGTGTTCCAATGTCTCCTTCCGGAAGCATAATTAGAAAGCTATTAATTTCTTGGGAATTTGCATAGGCCATAAGCGCTTGAATTTCATCTTGTAGAGACAAACCACATGCAAAAATATGTCCTCTGTTTATTTTTAAGTTATTGGAAAAGGACAATATCGGAACATCAGGAAATAACGCGCTGTAGGGTTTTATCTCATGGAAAAATACAGGTCCAATGATAGCTTTGAGGTTTTTGTCTTTGAAATAGTCGTACATTTTGCATTTTTCAATTGAAGTGTTTGCTGTATCTATTAGGTGAAAATCTATATTTCTAGAATTATCAACAGCCAATAGACAGGCGTTTAGTATATTTCTTCCAATGGATTCATTATTTCCAGACATTGGCAGTAGCAGCAGAACGGAATTACCTTTTTTTCCGAATGATCTTAGTTTAGGATCAAACAGATCATCTACTTTTGTTTTAGGGATAGGAGGTTTTTCTTTGTGGCGAACATCTTTGCTTACAGAACATGAGGCCAAACAAATCAGGAGGAGTAATTTTATTGATGAACGCATACTTATCACCATCACTAGTGGAAAAAATATCACAAAAACTGCATGATCAGCAGCATAGACCAGGATTATATGTGGTTGCAACTCCAATAGGAAATATATTTGATATTAGTTTGCGTGCAATATATATTTTAAAAAAATCAAAATATATTTTTGCTGAGGATACTCGTCAATCTAAAAAACTATTAAATTTTTATGATATAGCGACACCACTAATATCTTGTCATGAGCATAATGAAATTGGCGTTTCAATTACATCGAGAATTAAAAAAAATGAAATCTATGCATTGATTTCCGATGCCGGAACTCCTTTAATTTCAGATCCTGGATACAAAATCACAAACTGGTGCTTAGCGCAGCAAATAGATATTATCCCAATACCGGGAGCCAGTGCATTGGTTGCTGGATTAAGTGCTGCCGGTCTGCCAACGGATAGTTTTACGTTCTATGGATTTCTGCCGCCTAAATCTTAGGCTCGAAAATTACGTCTACGTAATATAAAAAATGTAGAATCGACGATCGTTTTTTTAGAGTCTCCGGTACGGATTTTAAATACCCTAAAGGATATGCTTGAAATTCTCGGAGATCGTTACAGTTGCGTTTGCCGAGAGATAACCAAGATTTTCGAGGAATTTAAACGAGGGAATCTATCTGAATTAGTTAATTATTTTTTAACAGATAAACCTCTGGGGGAGTTTACCATAATAGTTTGTGGAAATAGAGAAACACCTCCGGATGAAGAGATGTTAATATCTACTGAATTATCACAATTACTTTCCCATGAATCTCTTAAAAGCTCCGTTGAAAAAGTTTTTTCGAAATATAACCATATGTCTAAAAAACTAATATATGAAAAAGCATTAGAAATTAAACGAGAAAATATATGAATCATACCGAATGCAAAGGATATTTAGGAGAGATTATCGCCGTTTTACTATTGAAAATAAAAAGATATAAGATATTAGCCAGAAGGTTTAAAACTCCTTGCGGAGAGATAGATATAATTGCTCAAAAAAATAATGTTATTGCCTTTGTTGAAGTAAAATCTCGAAAAACTGTCGATAAGTGCTACAACGCCATTACCCCCAAACAATTGGGGCGAATTCAACGTGCTTCTAAAATTTTTATGAGCAAAAACAAATTATACCAAAATTTTTCTAGATATGACGTAATTCTAGTGTCGAATTGGAAATTTCCAGTACACATAAAAAATGTATCCATATGAATTTTAGCATGTTCATCCTTTATTAAAATGGACGTCCCATGTTTTTTATTTCTGAATTATCCGTGAAAGGAAAACACATTTTCTTTTTTGCGACGTAGGCTTTTATGACTTCTTTGTTTATTCCGCCTTGCTGAAAAATTATATCGTCAACTGGATATTCGCAATGATTGGTCAATTCTAGAAGTTTTTGAGCTCCCTTAGCCCCTACTATGTACGCGTACATTCCATAGACGAGGTTTGTTGGTTGAATTTTTGCGATCACATCATTTCCTTTCACATGATCGAAATCTCTAAAAATACTATCTATATTAGGATGCACCAAAGATTTATCCTTACGTCTACCAACTCCGATAAAAGTTATGTCGCTATCCGGAGGAATATTATTGATTAATTCCACTAGATTCTTTTTAAACTTCTTAAGTAAAATCACATCATCTTCAAAAATTATAGCGGTTTTGTACTTTTTCTTTAGGATGTCCTTCCAAATTGCACGGTGGCTATAGATGACTCCGATCTCTCCTGCACTAAATTTTCTATGTTTTATAAATAGATCGAATTCGGCGTCCTTGTATTTATCACTGTAATTTATATGATACAAAATCGGCCGTTTTTTCCATGTGTATTCTCTAATTTTACTCATGAAATTTTTTCCCGAAAGAATTTCTCCGGTTGATTGGTCCATGAGTTTTACCTCATAACCATCGACTGCTCTAAATCGGCTATGTTTTATGTCTTCTTTATTTAATTGTTCTTTTACAAAATTAAAACGTTCTGGAGTTCTATCTAAATTTATTACATAGACTGCATCATAGGCGTTTTGATTATTTTCGTAATCAATGCTAGAGAAAGAACATGCCGTTATAAAGCAAAAAATTATTTTTTTCATTGTCTTTTACCATCGACTAGAAAGTCGTTGCGAGTTGTGGAAAAACCTCTCCCCATGATATGAATTTCTGATTTTTCATCCGCCACGTAGAGCATTTTTTTTCGGGCAACATATTGAAACAAGTTTTTATTGGCCATAATTTGTACGTCTATAGGAAATTCGAGTAATTTAGAGCTTTCTAGAACCTTTTTCGCTCCATTATACGTAATCACATAAGCATACGCTCCAAAAGAACTCACATTTCCATTGTTTTCTGAATTAAGTTTTACAATGTGCGTATTATTGGGAATTTGTTCGAAAAATCTCAACAGTGCTTTAGGGCTAACAAAATATGGAGAGGAATAATCATAAGGAATTCCAACATCTAAGAATAAAATATCCACATTGTTAGGAGTATTTTTTAAAGTTGCCTCTAAAGTAGTTTTAAAATCATTCTCAAATGAAATGTCGTCTTCAAAAATTATTGCGCTTCTGTAGTTATGTTTAATAATATCTTTCATTATTGATAAATGACTTAGGGCACACCCAAACTCTCCGCAACATAGCGCTCTGCGATTTCCAATTCGTCTGTATTTGATACTCATATACCCACAGTGTATCCAATATTCGTCGTCTTTATTGCATACTTTATGAAACGATTTATTATTTTCTATTTTTCCAGTTTCTGCATTTATGATTTTAAGATTATAGCCATCAACTGCTCTGAATCTTATAAACTTAATGCCCAATTGATATAGTTGTTTTTGCATTTTATGCATGCGTTCTGGATTACGATCTAAATTTATTACATAAACCGCGTCATAAATTAACGCATCAATTTTAAAACAAAAAAGCACACATATTAAAACAATAACTCTTGGCATTATAACTCCAGTGACACTGGTAGTATCATAATTAAAACTGAAAAACAATTAATTTATATTGAATATAGATTCAAGCCATATCCTTTGGATTTGAATCCTGTAGCGGCGTAGCAGAATATGTCCGGCCAGTCGCGTCGTCGTTGGAGGCAAGGAAATATCGCATTTTACTTAAAATAGGAAAATCGTTTTTTTCAGGGGACATAACTATCTCTTCTGGAAGATTAGAGGGCTCTTTTTTATTATTATGCTGATTTTTAGTTTTCAAAAATCTTGAAATTAGATTTAATACATTTCCTGTAAGCATACCCAAAAGAAACACTAAAACGAATTTTGCGAAATTAATTTCATTCATTTGTTTAGTCCCACTACCAGATAAAACATTATATCATTGCTAAAATCCTCAGTCTATTGAATTTTTGTATATTATGGGCATGATTTTTTACCCAATGAAAGTGTTTCGGGATTGTCTACTAATTATACACATTTTTTATGAAGGAGTAATTGTATGGAAAGCCTGAGCATTTCTTCTGATTTAGAGTAGCATTTGGTTTTTCTATGAAGTCTGGCGAGATAA
>JAISQI010000067.1 GCA_031274295.1 Holosporaceae bacterium | reverse complement strand
TGCGATTCATCGACGATACGTGCGATAACATTATTTTTTGCATCAATTTGAATCCAGTCATAACAAGTTTTACAGAGTGTTGCGAATTCTTTAAATCTTCCTCCGAATACTGCGCTTTGGAAGTAGTAATTACCTTGTCCGTAGGGTATAAAAGCTTGAGATTCAGGTCTTCTTTCGTATGGCCATATATCTTTGTGATGTCCTCTGTATAGGGTTGGTGCGAGTGCTAAAAGGTATCCATCTTTTTCAGTAGGGACAAATTCTTTAACATGTACTTTTCTTTTAAAAAGAATATTTGCATTAAAGAAGTAAACGTAGTCACAGATTTCGAAATCTTTTTGATGATCCAGGAATGCTTGGAATCTGAACATCGCATTTTGCACCCAATTTCCCAGGGATTCTGTATGATAGATAGTTACGTTATGATGATTACCAATTTTTTCATCTTCATCAGTAAAGACGAAGTAATGTTTTTTCAAAGTAGGGAGGAAGTATTTTTCGCTCGACAGATAGAAATCCTTCCACAATACTGCATATTTAGCCATTCCGACGTATAAAATTCCGACGCATAAGTTTTGTTGCCCCCCCGAATAACAATTATTAACACTTGCCATGTCTACCTGTTTATTTGAGGGGAAGTTAGCACGGGCGATTGTTGTCTGCTCATCAAAGTTTGTTGATTTTTCCGATATCATGTAAGTTTATTTTTGGATTAATGGATTTTATATTAATTTTTCTGTTGATCGGCGAAGTGTTTAATTTTTTTATACGTAGTTCTAAGTTTATTTTGTCTTTCGCCCCATTCTCTGATCCTCCAGGGTAGAAAACGTTTAATTTTTTGATATATTGTATTTATAATATTTGTTAATGGGGGGGGGGGTAAAAGATTGAGTTTTGTTAACATTTCCTGTTTTTTGTTCCCAAGCTTCGACATAATCGCTCTGCAATGCGGAGATAGTTTGCGGGACGTGATCGATTTTTTGTGAGATAACGATCATAAGAGCTTCTTTAGCGGACGGGGTCATCATTTGCCTTTTTCTGATGACCTGAAAGGGTAGTACTTCGTACCAGTTCAGTTGATCATCTTGCATAAATATTTTAGTATTTATAAACGAATTATGTTTATCGAGTAGAGCGAAGAACAATTCAGGTGAGAACTGATAGAATCCATGTCCGAAGAGGTTATTAGCTGGTGTATGAAGTATGAGATGTCCTCCGATTTTAACCATATCCATACAATTTTTCACAGCCATCGGGAAATTGAATACATGTTCGAGTGTCCCTCCATCGAAGACGAGAGTATACATATTTTTCAACATTTCATCAACCGGCGTATTGAGATCATGAATAATAGTTGCATTTTCGTACCCGCTATAATCGATAGCATCCAGATTTTCAGCTCCGAAATACCGAAAAAATCCATCAGCGAACCCCAGTTTTCCATCCTCTCCTTCCATTTTTTTCACACAATCTCTTCCATGGACAGGATCATAAATATTTAGCACGTCCGCGGCTTCTTTTTTAGTCAGATAGCACCAGTGGTGTCCAATTGTCAGAGTATTAGTAAAATCGACTCCATTTTTATGTGCATAGCACAGGGCTTGTAGCGAGCTTTTGAGTATTCCCATTTTTGTTATTTATTATTCATTTAACGTTGATTGACTCCATCCTCTACAGACACCTTTTCTGAGGAAGGGTGATAAGAATAAAAAACCTTTAGTGAATTCATAATTATATCCTATTGACTGGAAGAATTCGCTTACATCTTTTGCGTCATTTTCTTTGTGATAGGTACAGACTGCGAGAGCTATATTTTTACCATTGTTAAGGATTTTTCGAGCACCATGGAGTGCATTAAGTTCTTCGCCTTCGATATCCATTTTAATAAATAGGTTATTTTGTTCTTTATCTTTAAGGAATTCATCTATTGTGATAGAATCTCCTATATTTTTATCAGTCACGAACTTACGAACGAAAACGACTTTATCCATCCATGGTTGAAACGTTTTTTTCAGTGGTTTGATCCACTGTTCATCGCATTCAAATAGATAAACTTTTTTCACATAATCAATTACATCGAGTGCAAAAATACCTTCAGCGGCTCCAATATCCAAGAGTATTTTTCCTTGTAATTCATCGAAAGAGTTAGCATACCTGTGTGCGCTCGAAGGGTGTTGTTCTGTAAATAAGCTTTTATAAGCGACTCTAAGTTCTTGTCCTTCAAGGTATTCAGGGAAGAATAATTTTTTTCCATTATGCAAAACGTATGGATTTTGCCCCCCGATAAACAAATATTAACAAGTTTTACCTTTAATTGCGCATTAGGGGGAACGAAAGCGACACCATATTTTCCAAAGGATCTATAAGCGTCATAATATTCATTTTTAGGGTAAAACGGGCTAAAGATATACACCCAAAGTCCTTTTCTCCATGTTTTAAAATTCCTAATATTTTCCAGCAATTGTCCCAGGAACAGATCATAAATTTTATTTCTGACCTCTAAAGGCAGGTACTTACGATACAATTTAATTATCATAATTCATTTATTTTAGGCATAAAAATACAATTCTCATTTTTTTCAATTTACTCATTTTGCCAATTCATTATTACTTCCCGAAGTGTTTTCTGCAGTTGC
>JAISQI010000038.1 GCA_031274295.1 Holosporaceae bacterium | reverse complement strand
TTGCAAGATTGATCCGAAAAACCAAATGCTACTCTAAATCACTACATATGCTCATCGCTTCTCTCAATCTCTTCATTTTCCGGGATATATTAAAAACTATATTAAATTAGTAATCCCCTAGTATAAAACCGCAATAAAAATCTAAGCTTGAAAATCCATGGCTTTGCAAACGCGCTAAATTTCGTATCAAAAAAAATTATGAAATCTTATTTTGTCGCCGAAATCGTTCATATAACGCATCGTCTGCTACCGATATGTAATTTTAAAGCTCAGGAATAGAAAAAACATCATATGTCGTATAATCTCTGTACTTATATAAAATATGAAGGAAAAATAGAATGTTTATAATTCCCAAAGAACTAATGTCAATATTGACGTTTCCCGGTATCATAATTCACGAGTGGGCTCATAAATTAGCATGTGATCTATTCAAAATAAAAGTTTTGGAAACGAAATACTGGAGCCTCCAAGGAGGCTATGTCGTACACGAAGCAACTGAAGATATTAAAGTAGTCGCTGCCATTTCGCTTGCTCCATTCGTCATTGGTTCACTGATGGCTATATTACTTGGGATTGTGTGCGTAATTATGAGAAATTGGGAGATTTTGCTGGAATATTTCTACGTGGTAAGAATCTTTGGTATCACTATTGGAATGCACGCATTTCCTTCAAACCAAGACACTTCAAATTTTTTAAATTTTGCAAAACATTATAACAAAAAAACTTTGGTCATGATTGCCTCTACACTTCATTCTGTTTTTATTATTTTAAATGCGTTGCGTTTTATATGGATAGATGCATTTTATGGAGCTTTTCTTGTTATTCTACCGGAGAAAATAATTTTTGGCAGTATAGTATGAAAAAGGATATGAAACTTGCTTGCGGTATCCAAAAAAAGCTGCAAACCGAGACTAAGAAGAGAAACGATAGAGTTGTTGAAAACGATGGAATGGTGAAATCGGCATTGTTTCCGGCCCAAAGCAAACAACCCTGGATTGCGTCTACATCAACGGACCAACAATCCCGTCGCGACCATTGGCTCCAACGATCGCAAGGCCGGATTTCAACTCTTTCACCAAATTACCTGAAAAATCAGTGAATTACTCAGAAAACTTCTATCTTTATAGGACAATTCCCGTTTTTTATAAGTAATCCCAAATTTCTTCAGTCTTGAGTGGACTGTCGCAATTACACAACCAAAATGCTCGGCGATCTCCCGCAGATGAGCGTCCGGAGGCTCTTTTATATACTGCAGCAGAGGCATTTGCGCGCCTTTCTGCCTGGTCTCTGCGGCTTTCAGCTTCCGGTCTTTTCCTCTGCTTTACCCAACTCTCCGCCGTCTTGGGGTTTGTTTTAAACATTTTTGCAACCTCGACTTGTGTACGAAGGCCATCCATATACTCCAGTACTTTCTTCTGAGATTCTTCCTCATATAATCGATTAACTACCGTTTCTAATATCTTCTGCGTCGTTGCGTTAATTCGATCTAAATCTTTCTGGCTCTCAAAATCAGACATGTGTTCACCGTTAAGTTGCTTATGCAGCTAACAATCACTATCGTGTTTTCCATAGCAAAAACGAGTTTGCAAGAGGAAAGAGTCATGTTAACGGAATCGAAGCCTTTTTTGGAGCTTCGCCAAGAGAAGATTAGCAAAGTTCAACATCCTGGAAGACGAGGCCTTCCTTTTACACTTGAAAGAATGCGAATTCAGGTATAATAATAAAGATGGGTATCTTGTTAAAATATTGACCAACTTGCTCAATAAGGAAAAAAAAGAGGCTAGCCTAGAGCCGAAGGATTGTTACGTGATACAGAAGATTTTTATGAAAATAAGCATGTTAATTTAGATTTACTTGATATTAATTTTACACAGCATAGTGATGAGGATATTTATCAAGCATTATGTCGAGTTAATGTGAAATTAATTGACTGCTATATAGAAAATACCAAGTCAACGATGCGAAGAAATTATAAAAATTTATACATAAAAAGAAATGCGTCGTTTGGGGGCTTTAGACATACTTGATGAATTTTTTTTGTGATTATAGGTATGAGAAGCGTTGAGAGTTTCAGATTTCGGTGTTTTGTCCACTGTTTGTATAGTTAGAATGGCCTGGAGAATGAGAGTTGAACCTGAACAATAAAGCGATTTTAGTTACTGGAGCGGATGGTTTTATAGGGTCTCATTTGGTGGAAACTCTAGTTCATCAAGGAGTACGCGTTAAGGCGTTGTCTCAGTATAATTCGTTCAATCACTGGGGATGGCTCGAAGATATAGACTGCAAAAACAGCGTCGAGATTCTGTGTGGAGATATTCGGGATGCTCACTATGTGAAAAAAGTCACGAAAAATGTTGATGTAATTTTTCATTTGGCGGCGTTGATAGCCATTCCATATTCTTATGTCGCCCCAGACAGCTACATTGATACAAACATAAAAGGCACATTAAATATATGTCAGAGCGCTCTTGAAAACGATGTCTCGAAGGTGATGATTACCTCCACCAGCGAAGTTTACGGATCGGCGCACTATGTTCCTATCGATGAGAAACATCCTTTGCAGCCGCAATCTCCTTATAGCGCGACGAAAATCGGAGCGGATGCGGTTGCCGATAGTTTTTATAGATCTTTCGGTCTTCCGGTATGTATCGTTCGGCCGTTTAACACATATGGACCGAGACAATCGTTACGAGCTGTCATCCCAACCATAATCGCCCAAATTGCCAGCGGAAAAAAAGAAATTAAACTTGGCGATCTGACTCCAACTCGTGATTTTAATTATGTAAAAGACACGGTCAAGGGCTTCCTAGAATTGAGCCAATGCTATGAAGCTATAGGAGAAGTGGTGAATATAGGGGCTAACTATGAAATTTCCATAGGAGATACGCTGAATTTAATCAAAAAATTGATGAACAGTGACATAAAATTCATAACGGATAAGCAAAGAATTCGCCCGGAAAAATCGGAAGTTCAGCGCCTTTGGTGCGATAATAGCAAAATCAGACGATTAACTGGGTTTGAACCGCAATATACTTTGGAAAAAGGATTGCTGGAAACCATAGACTGGTTTAAAAACCCCGAAAATTTAAAAAAATATAAAACGGATATCTACAATGTCTGATTTTATTCCGCTGTCTGTTCCGAATTTATCAGGAAACGAGCTCGATTACGTGATCGATGTCATAAAAACGGGATGGGTTTCCACAAGTGGCGGGAGAATATCGGAATTCGAAAAAAAATTAGCGCAATATCTTAAAGTAGATAGAGTAGCTGCAATTCAAAGTGGTACGGCTGGTCTTCATCTTGCGATGATTTTGTCCGATGTTGGACGTAACGATGAGGTAATAGTTCCAACTCTCACATTTATAGCTGCCGTCAATCCGGTGAAGTATGTTGGAGCGGAACCAATTTTTATGGATTGCGACGATTACTTATGCTTGGATGTTGAAAAGGTCGCGGACTTCTGCGAAAAAGAATGCGATTTTATAGATAACAGGTTGATTAATAAAATGACCAAAAAACATATCAAAGCCGTAGTTGCCGTTCACGTTTTCGGAAATATGGTTGAGATGTTCGCTCTTATGGAACTTGCAAAAAAATATAACCTGAAAGTAATCGAAGATGCGACAGAGGCTCTTGGATCATACTATAAAGATACTGGAGATTTTGCCGGAACGATCGGTGATTTTGGCGTGTATTCGTTCAACGGAAATAAAATAATTACCACCGGAGGAGGAGGGGCATTTACTGCCAGAGATCTTAAAATGGCAGATCACGCAAAGTACTTGTCGAATCAAGCCAAAGACGATGAAGTTGCATTCGTTCACAACAAAATCGGCTATAATTACCGCATGACCAATCTGCAGGCGGTTGTGGGTATAGCACAATTGGAACAGCTGGAGAATTTTATTGCGATAAAAGAAAGAAATTATAATTTATACAAATCAGCCGGACTAAATTTATTGGATTTTCAGGATAACATACGCTCTAACAAATGGTTTTACTCGCTTATTACAGATAAAAGGGATGAAATTATCAGGCATTTGAAAGAAGATAATATTCAAAGCAGGCCCATCTGGAAGCTTATTCATACACTAAAACCATACGAAAACTGCCAGAATTATGGCATCGAGAAAGCATTTATTTATTATGATAGAATTGTTAATATTCCGTGTGGTTCTGGATTAGCAAAGCTGGATATTGAAAGAGTGATAGGCGCGATACAATGGAAGACCTAGTATTAATTGGCGGAGGGGGGCATTGTCGCAGTTGTATAGACGTCGTTGAGCGTGAGAATAAATTTAAAATACTAGGAATTCTTGATAACAACTTGGAACTTGGAACGACAGTGTTAGAATATGAGGTCATTGGAGATGATAATAGTATAGAGAAATTTTGTCAAATAAGAAGGGGGGGGGGGGTAACGTTTTTAGTGTCATTGGGGCAAATAAAAAAGGCGATGCCAATAAAAAGGGGATTTGTACGG
>JAISQI010000026.1 GCA_031274295.1 Holosporaceae bacterium | reverse complement strand
TCTTACAATCAAAGGCTTGCCGACAACGTCAGCCAACATCTTTCTGCTCAACCTTGTGGATGCAATGCGCGCTGGTAATATAATTAAGGTTTTCATTTTTAAAAATCCCATTCTGATGGTGCGGCCAAGAAGACTTGAACTTCCACGGAGTCTCCTCCATAGCGACCTCAACGCTATGCGTCTACCAATTCCGCCATGGCCGCGCAATACTCATCTTAGATACCAAATACAGTGTTAACTAGCAATGATATTTTTCAAGATTAATATAGTTTGTGAAACTGCATCAGTTTTTATTATGAAAAAATCTTACGCCGACATTTGCGTCGAGGGTGTAATCTTTACTAATCCTATCTGATTATGCTGTCTTTTTAGTATCTCGATTTTAAATCCAGATAGCACGTAGGTTTGCCCGATATCTGGAATTTTTCTTACCTCATGCATGATATAACCGGCAATAGTTGCCGCCTCCTCTTCTGGTAGATTCCAATCAAATTCACGATTTAAATCCCGAATTGGAGTTACGCCTTCGGCAATAACTGATCCGTCGGATTGGAGCTTTATTCCGTTGGTCATGGTGTCGTATTCATCTTCAATTTCTCCAACGATTTCTTCCAGGACATCCTCCAGCGTAATACACCCCTTGAGATCGCCATATTCGTCAACGACCAACGCGAAATGCTCTCTTTTTTGGCGAAAATCCTGCAGCTGATCAAGCAAATGCTTAGTTTCCGGAATGAACCATGGCGCAAACATCAGTTGGCTTATTTTAATTTTTTCAAAATTACCGTTTTGAAGCTGTAGAGCTCTGAAAAAAGTCTTTGTCTGAAGAATTCCTATAATATTTTCCTGATTATCCTTCCACAACGGAACTCTGGAAAAATGACAATTGGTTAATTCCTCGGCGATTTTTTCTATGGGAAGCGACGCGTTGATGGTTTTTAAATTCTTTCGGTGAACCATGGCGTGACTGACGGAAATTTCTTCCAGATCTAAAATACTTTTTAACATACTTTTTTTTTGGGCTTCCTCTTCATCTCCTTCTGATGAATGCATTTCTATGGCCCCTCTTAGTTCTTCATCCGCTTGCTCGGAAGGACTCCCCCTGTTGGTATTTATACCGATTAACGCCAACGTCCATTTTGCGCACAATTCCAAAATGGCCGTGACAGGCTTCAAAACCGCGACTATACGAAAAAGAAAAGAACCGAAAAATAAAGCAAAAGGAATAGTGAATTTAATTACCAACATTTTGGGGAAAATTTCCGCGTAGATCATAATCAGAAATGCGAGGATAATCTGCCAAATTGCCGCTCCCGTGGCAGTAAAATGTTTGACCGAAAACAAAGTGCTGATGATCGGTATCAAATATAAAATCAGTTGGTTTAGAATTAATATCGTGCTTATGGAGGTGGATAAGTTTTCCTGAAGCGTAATGACTTTTTTCGCTCTTTCGTTACCTTTTTTGGCGAGATGATAGAGGTATGCGCGCGATGCGCTTGTTACGGCTGTTTCTGCTCCGGAGATAAGTCCGGCCAAAGCTAGCAAGCTGAAGATTCCTATAAAAAATAAAGAATAACCCATGAACTCCACGTTACTCAAATAAAAGAATTGTTTCAGAAATAAACAAAGAGCTACAACAGTGCATGTGGTATTTAAAATCTACCTATAGTAATAATATTCTAACTTAGTATAGTTTTTAATCGCGGTAAAGGATTATGAAGTATTTTTTTATATTTTTAGGATCATGTGGAATACTCATGTTAATAGCAGTTGCGGCTGCGTTGTTCGTCGGAGCTCCGGCGGTTCCAAAGGAAGTCACTAAATTAATAGAAATAAAAACATAAGTGCATAACTTTATTGAATTATTTATAGAATATCTAAGAAGCGAAAGAAACGCCTCTTCCAACACCGTTCAGTCATATATACTAGATCTTTCTGATTTTTCAAATCTTATAGATCTCGACAAGAGCGTCCAGGAAGAGGATATCATCCTATATTTGTCCAAATTAAAAGAAAAGCAACTCCAGACTTCTTCCATCAAACGAAAATTGTCGGCTCTAAAGCAGTTTTTTAAGTTTCTGTATCAGGAAGAGCTAATTGCAAATAATCCAATGAAATTCATCCGTCAACCGAAACACAAAAGACCTCTTCCCAAAATTATAAGCGAAGAAACCATGATAAAATTGCAAAATGCTACTAATTTTTTAAAATATGAGGAAAAAATAAGGGCCGATTTGATAATTTGTTTTCTCTATGGAAGCGGATTAAGAGTGAGCGAATTAATAGCTATCAAGCGAAATTCAATGGTCGACTCTAAATTCATCAGAATATTTGGCAAAGGAAATAAAGAACGAATAGTTCCTCTGGCACACAGTGTATCGTTTCTCATGAAGGATTGGGAAAATATTAGCCCGAAGTCCGTTTGGGTTTTTCCTTCTGTAAATCCGTTAAAACACATAACTAGACAGAGAGTTTTTCAAATACTGAAACAAATTGCGGCAATTTCCGGTGTGGACACAACCAAAATTTCCCCTCATGTTCTGCGTCATGCATTTGCAACCCATATTCTTGATAACGGAGCTGATTTATTAAGCGTGAAAAAAATGCTGGGGCACCAAGAGATCTCCACGACTGAAATATACACTCACGTGACCAGAAAAAAATTAAAAGAGGTCATCAAGAAGTATCACCCTTTATCCGCTGAAAAGAAGCCTTAACTTTTTGTTAATTAATCTAAATATAATGTCTAAAAAATAATGGTAAAGAATGAAAAAAGACATAAGAAATAATATCGTATGCATCATCGTATTTATTGTGGTTTTTATAGTTAACTCGCTGATTACTTTGATACTTATGTCGGACGCAAAATTTTCTGATTTTTTTACTACAGGACGGATATCTTGTTTAGAGAATAGAGATGCCAATATTACCAGAGACATCGTCGTTGATAATACTTCCATAAGAGATGAAGGCGGAATAAAAACGCTTGCGGAAAATCTCATCGGATTAATGGCTGCGAAACGTCCGCATTGGAGATTTATCGTATTAATTACCGACGGTTTTCATGATAATTTTTCAAGATTAAGAACACACCGTAACGTCAAATTTCTACATGTTCATACAAAGTATAGTAGCGCGTTCTTATTGTTGAGAAATATTATGAATTTTTTAACATTAGGATTATTTCACGACAAAATAACGCAGTTGATTTTTTATAACACCATCTGCACAGACGATAAATGCGACTTATTTTTTGATCCCTATGCGGAATTTGCGGTAAACGATTTTTCCATTCCAAAAGTGTCCCTAATCCACGATTTGTCATACTTGGATTTACCTGAATGTTGGCTTCCAAAAACGAAACAATGGAGAAAAAACAATTCCGAGCTCATTATTCAAAACTCGAAAAAAATCATTACCATTTCCAATTTTTCCAGAAAAAGAATCATTGACTTATACAAAGTCAACGAAGATTTTGTTGAGGGGATACCGATTTGTTTGGCTCGTAGAATATCCAATAAGCGCCCAACTGCGAATTTTGTGAATTCAACTCTCAAAAAATATGATCTGATCAAAAACAATTACTTGATATATCCATCTTCTTTTTGGGGCCACAAGAATCACGCTAGGTTGTTAGAATCGTTTGCAAAATTTTTAGCGGCGTCCCATTCAAAAGTAAAATTGGCGATAGTTGGTAAATTTCGTCCATGGAAGAATCATGATTTTTTCAAAGACACTCTGGAGAAAAACGATTTAACAGGCAAGGTTGTCTTCACAAACTTTGTGCCGGACGACGAACTAGATGTATTACTTTCAAATTCTATTGCCCTCGTGTTTCCGTCTTTATATGAGGGATTTGGTATGCCAATAATAGAGGCCATGACGGCGGGCGTTCCGGTAATTTGCAGCAATGCCGGGAGTCTTCCAGAGGTCGCCGGAGATGCGGCTTTGTTTTTCAATCCGACGGACATTGGCGAAATGGTTACCGCCATATCCCGCATCGTTGCCGACTCTAAATTACGCGAAGATTTAATTCAGCGCGGATATAAGCAAGCTGAAAAATTCACCGATACCGAAGCCATGATCAACGGATATATCAAAGTCTTTGAAGAAGTCATGGACAAAAAAAATTAACGAACTCCTGAAATTTTCAGATGACGAATTTTGGCGATGTTACGTTTATGCTCTTCATATGTCTTGGAAAATATATGTTTTTTTACGCCATCAAATACAAAAAAAAGATTTTCCGTTTCTTCCGGATGAAGTACTGCAATAATGCTGGATCTTCCTGGATTGGATATGGGAGTCGGAGGAAGTCCGCCGTAGACATAGGTGTTATAGGGGTCATCCAGGGTTAATTCGCTGTATTTTAAATTATGACCAAGTTTATCCCCTTTTTTGTGGGCGTATATGGCAGTGGGACAAGATTGCAATCTCATGTGATTTTTCAATCTTCGTAGATAAACCCCGGCGACCATCTCTTTTTCTATGTTGGTTTCTTTTTCAACGATGGATGCTAAAGTAAGAGCTTCATATGGATTTTTAAGAGTGCATTTGGGGGATCTTTGTAACCATTCATTTTTTAAAAATTCTCGCATGGCCTTCTGGGCTATAGAAATTATGTCTTGTTTAGTAGTGGGATACTTGAAACAGTACGTATCCGGCATTACAGACCCTTCTTGCGGAATATGTTCTATTTTTCCCAGCAAATCTTCATGGTTTTCCAATCTTTTCATAAGCTGAAATACTGAAAATCCTTCCGGAATTGTGATTTTATGTATTACAACTTTGCCGGAATCTATAATCTTGATAGCTTCAAACAGCGAAACGTGATGGGGAAGAGCATATTCTCCAAATTTTCCTCGATATCCAAGGATTTTCATAATTTTTATAGAAATCTTAGCAAATAGCGAGCTATTGGATATTTTGTTATTAACGAGCAAGTTGGAAAAATCTTCGTCGCTTGTATTTTGTAAAATTACGTTTCGCTCGGGAACATAGGCAGACTTTTTATGTAAATGATACATAAAAAACAAGGAAACTAGCACCATAGATACTAAGGATCCAACAATATATAATATAGCTCTGTCTTTACGATAGTTATTCAAACTTCACTTGTTTAATTACTCAAACTTTTTAAATATTAAACTTGCGTTTGTTCCACCAAACCCAAATGAATTGGACATAACAAACCTAACGCTTCTTTCACGCGGTTGCAGTGGAACAAGATCCATAAAAGTTTCTTCGGGATCATATAGATTTAGTGTTGGGGGAACAACCTGGTCTCTTATGGACAGAAGCGAAAATATTGCCTCTACCGCTCCAGCTGCTCCTAGTAGATGTCCTATGGAAGACTTAGTCGAAGACATCGACGCTCCCGTTTTCTTTCCTTCAAAAACTTTTTCCACGGCTCTCAGCTCTCCAACATCTCCCTGTGGAGTAGACGTGCCGTGAGCGTTTATGTAGTCGATTTTGTCCGACGAAATCTGTGCGGATTTTACTGAGTTTTTCATGGCTCTATAAGCTCCATCTCCATCCGCGCAAGGAGCCGTTATGTGATAAGCGTCGCTGGACATTCCGCATCCAACTACTTCTCCGTAGATTTTAGCTCCGCGTTTTTTTGCGTGTTCCAGTTCCTCGAGAATCAAAATTCCAGAACCTTCCGCCATAACAAATCCATCTCTGGCCTTGTCCCATGGTCTTGACGCCTCTTCCGGCGAGTCGTTCATTTTTGTTGATAATGCGCGCGCAGCTGCGAATCCAGCCATGCCCAGCCTGCAAACAGCTGCTTCTGACCCTCCGGCGACCATTATATCCGCCGAACCAACTTGAATCAGGCGAGCCGCATCTCCGATGGCATGAGTGCCGGTTGCACAAGCCGTAACAATGGAGTGATTTGGTCCTTTTAATCCAAATTTAATTGACACATGGCCGGACGCTAAATTTATCAAACATGCGGGAATAAAGAAGGGAGAAACCCGCCTCGGACCATTTTCTTTTAAATTGGCGGATGTATTATATATGATTGGCAATCCGCCAATGCCAGATCCTATAATAACTCCTGTTCTCTCTCTGGTTTCATCATCGAGGTCGTTAAGCCCCGCGTCGTTGATTGCTTCAGTGGATGCGGCGATTGCATATAGGATAAATGTATCCATTCTATGTAGTTCCTTCGGTTTGATATAGACGAATGGATCAAATAGAACGGATGCTTTTTGCTCGACGTTTTCGGAAGGAACCTGACCTGCTATTTGTGATTCGATATCGCTGACGTCAAATGAAACTATTTTTTTAATGCCGGACTCGCAATTCAATAGGCGCTTCCATGATTCTTCCACATTAATCGCCAGTGGAGATACCATACCAAGGCCAGTAACAACCACTCTTTTCATGTTAGTACTTTATTTGCATTTATTTTGGATAAATAATACTGCGTCCTGTACCGACTGGATTTCCTGACCCTCGGTATTTGAAATTTCGATATTGAATTCTTCTTCTAGCGCCATAACAAGTTCGACGGTATCGAGACTATCTGCGCCCAAGTCATCAATAAACCTGGCGCTGTCGACGACTTTTGACATGTCAACTCCCAGTTTGTCAGCGATAATTGTTTTTACTTTATCAGATATATTTTCACTCATATTTTTCCCTTCTAATAAATATGGAGGGCAGAGTATCACAAAAAGGTAAAAATGGAAATAGGATGGAAGTTCTGATTTTATAGGCCTTTGCGATTTTTCCCGAACGCCTATGGATCATTCAAAAGCCTTTTAAATTGAATGACTAGGGCGTAATATTTTACTAACATAACAATAATAAAAACATCGACCTATTATAAATTGGATGTTATGCTGACGCAAAATAATTGAAAGTAATTCCATTTGAGCTATCAAACAATTTCCTTAACCGATAGAATTTGGAATATCCAAAGCGAAGCGACGCCCTTAAACATCATTGAAATTCTCGCCAAAAATAGGAATATTAAGGATCTTAACGAATTTCTAAGCACTTCTCTAAAGAATTCTCTGCCGGATCCATTCATTTTTATTGATATGGAAAGAGCAGTTAATCGCCTAGTCAATGCCATACTAAGCAAGCAAAAAATAGCGATTCTGGGGGATTACGATGTTGACGGCGTATCTTCCGTTTCCATTTTTGTTAGATTTTTAGAACACATAGGAGCCGATTATACCTATTCCATTCCCGATAGAATAGATGATGGCTACGGATTGAATATATCAACCATCGAGAAACACAGAGAATGTTTAATAGTTGCTGTCGATTGTGGATCAAATTCACTGAAGGAATTGAAATACGCCCGAACAAACGGCGTCGATACAATAGTCATAGATCATCACCGAATGTCTGTCGTTTCCGAAGATGCAATCATAGTAAATCCCCATAGACCAGACGAAAAAGAGAATTATAGATACCTGTGCGCATCTGGATTGGTTTTTATTTGCATTGTGGGAGTTAATCGACTCTTGAGGGAAATGAATTTTTATTCGAACGAACAACCGGAACCCGATTTGATGAGTTACACAGATTTGACCGCGTTGGCCACCGTGTGCGACGTCGTCGATTTAGTCAAACTGAACAGAGCGTTCGTGTCGACTGGAATTAAAATAATTCAGCAGCGTAAAAATTTCGGAATAGATGCGCTGTTGTCTAGCTATAAGGGAACTTGTATCAATTCCGAAACGATATCCTTCTTTTTGGGACCTAAATTGAACGCTTCCGGAAGAATGGCGTCTTCCGACATGAGTGTGCGACTACTTACCACCAAAAATCCAATCGAAGCCAAAAAAATAGCTCTGCAATTGGATGATCTTAACAAAAAGCGTCAGGATCTGGAATTTGAAATCATCGAAGAAGCGGTCGCATCTTTAGAAGAGCACAGAAATTTCATCTGCCTATATAACGCCAACTGGCATATTGGTATTATCGGAATTATAGCTGGCAGATTGAGAGAAAAATACCATAAGCCGTCCATAATAATTTCCAATGATTCCAACGGAATGGGAAAAGCGTCCTGCAGATCCATTGAGGGCGTTGACATATCCGATATCATAAGGAGAGGTGTTGAACAGGGAATCATCGCTTCGGGTGGAGGTCACTCAATGGCAGCTGGATTTTCAATTGATGTATCCAAAATA
>JAISQI010000020.1 GCA_031274295.1 Holosporaceae bacterium | reverse complement strand
AGATGATCTTATGGAATTTCTATCGTCGAATATAGAATATAATTGTGCTCCCCGGGCATTATGTGCCGACTGTCTGCTATCATTGGACATGATATCCGTTGAATTGGTCAATTCAATTTCTATTTTAGAGCCATTTGGCACGGGGAATCAGTTGCCTAAATTTGTTGTTCCAAACGTAAAGATAGTCTCCGCTAAAATCGTTGGAAATAATCACATTGCGTTTACCGTTCTGGATGAAAAAGGAAACTCCCTAAGAGCGATTTCTTTTAGAAGCCTGAACACAAAACTCGGCGATATTCTTCTGAAAGAAGTCTGTCCCGTTAGTTTGCTTGGAACGCTTACGATATCGTCCTGGGATAGCCGAAGCTGCGTTAATTTCCGATTGGAGGATATTTCTTCATATCCATTTTTATAGTATAGTGCATCGCATTATTATTTGAGTAAAATAGGATGAATATAAGTAAACATGCGTTGTTTTTATCGTTGTTTTTATTCGCAAATTTGTCGGGAACAACTGGAAATTCGATACAAGCTGAGACCTGCGAAGATGATTTTTCTTTAAATAATCTAATTTCCGACGAGCTAGAAAAACTTGGAGTGGAAGCGAAATTGACCCTCGGCATAGTTCAGCACTTCACAACGCTTTTTATCAGCCAGGACGAAAACGGAGGTAAGGGCGACGCTGTCGCGTCGCTGCAGGGAGACGTGAATTTCCGGTATCTAGACAGGTGCGACGGATACGGATATGGATTTGAAATAGGAGCGATTACAAATTCTGGCATAATTAAACAGGGAAATCCCATAGTAAAGACCTCTTTTGTCTTTCTAGAGTCGGATAAAATAGGAACGGTAAAGGCGGGTTATGCAAATACAGCCGCCGATTCGTTCTGCATTTGTGGAGATAAGTTTTTAGTTGGATACGGCGGAGCCGGAAGCGGAAACCTAGGAGTATTCTATAATCGGTCTGCGGGTTCGCGGGTGGATACGGGATTTTTTGCGGACGATTCTAGAGCTGCCAAAATTGTTTGGCTATCTCCGATTATTTCTGGGCTTTCTGCGGGTTTATCGTTTACGCCGGACAGTCGCAACGCGGGTTTGTTCAAAACAAACCGCAACGACTACTGCAGTCTCCATGAAAAGACTGATTTTTCCGGAATGTGCTTATCATATTCTAAAAATGTAATCACCGGAGGAATGGCCTATGAATTCGGAGATCCGGACGATCTAAATATAAAAATATCAGTCGCCGCTTGGCGGGGAAAAGGAAAATCAGGAGCCGACGACAACATAGAGGTGCATAACATCGGGGCCTATAACGTCGGAGCGACAATCTGTCATAAAAATTTTAAGGCGTCGTGCGGATATACAAACAATGGGAAGTCTCTGTTGGTGAAAAAATATGCGACAAACGACGGAGCTGTCTTTGATGAATCCATAGATTACCAACTAGCGGATCCGGGCGTGGGGTTAATTTCCGGCGCCAACGCTGGAAAGATCTATTCGCTGGGAATTGCCTACTCGTTTGATAAACTCGAAGTTTCGGCTGGATATTTCAAATCCATTGTAAAGTTCTCCGCTAATGAGAAAGCAAAAGCTGATATAATTTCCGTGGCCGCGGAATATAAATTTAACGGAAATCTTAGCGCGTACGTGGAGTATGATAATATCGCGACGAACACTTGCGACCGAGCGCGGATATATGAAAAAGCATGTCATATGTCCACCACCGGAAGAAATAGAGCCAACGTGTTCATGATCGGATCAAAAATCAGTCTATGAAAGGCGGAATCCTAGAATAGGTTGATATTTTCGTTAACAGTAGGTAGATTTGTTTTGCATTTGATTGGGTGTTCGAAATATGAAAAATTATTCACTTATTTTGGCGTTGTGTTTCTTAGCGGCGTGCCAACCGAGAGTTAATTCCCGGGGAAACGTAACCCTGGAGGAAAATTTCGATAGTTTTGTCGTTGGAAAAACGACAATGAACGACGTTTTAGAGAGATGTGGAACTCCTTCATTGCATACGGATAATTATTCCTGGATCTATATTGGACTGAGGGTGGAAGAGGACGTATTCAATGATGTAAAGCAGACCTACAGATTCGTCGTAAAAATGACGTTTGATCAAAACAAGGTCCTAAAGTCGATAGAAAAAATCGATACGCCGGGGGATAGTAACGCCTCCATGGACGAGGAAATTACAAATCTCGTGAACGAAAGTCAGGCAAAATCGCTGGCGGATAAAATCGTCATGGGGAATCCTAGTAGATAGCGATTGTGTCCGCCGACGAATTAATACTTACAATTTTATTTTGATTTTTCAAAAAAATATAAGATATTGGGATCAAAAATAGTTGTAAATTTATCACAATAGATCTGAAATGCTTTCCAAAAGATAGACATATTTATAAAAAAAATATATTTTTAATTTGATTTTACAAATAATGAATTTTATTCGGTATTTGTATTTTCTTGTCGGCGTTTCGTCTCTATGACGGCTCGCCGAGAGGCATGTTATCGGGGTGATGATGTGCGATAGTTTATTAACAGGGAGATAAGTAATGAAAAAAGTTATATTTTCTGCTGTGTTGGCAAGCGGAGTATTCTTCGCCGCTAATGCGTCAGATGAAGTCGCTGCGGAGCACCATGACGCGGCAATAGAGGAAAGTTCAGCCTTCGATGGTTTCTATTTCGGTTTGGGTTTCCATGCCGCCAACACCGGAGAGAAGAACGAGTTCATATGGAATGATGGATTTGTTGACAAAGAATCGGACGATTCCACCACTCGTCTTGGCGGATCCCTAGTGACAGGTTTTGGTAAGAAAATCAGCTCAAGTCGCGCCTATGTGGGCATTGAAGCCGGATTGGATTTTGCTCCAAATAGCGTTAATATGCACATGGCCAAATTTTCTGATTCTGCTCAGCCGGCTTCAAGATATTATGACCTTATAACGCGTCGCAATGGACTGACGCCGTCTCTTGCGTTGAGATTTGGTTTCACCGATTGCAGTACCAGGATTCTGACCTACATAAAGGCGGGCGCCTCCTATGCAAAATCAACCGAGTACTATATCGAATGGGCGGGGGGAAATCCTATAGTTGGACCTAGTGAAAACAAATTGTCAGGAGTTACGCCAATTGTAGCCCTGGGAATTGAAAAAGGCTGCGGAAAGAAAATGACCGGCAGACTGGAACTCGAGTATAAGTTTGGTAAGAATAAAACTAAAACTTTTGATGACGGAGCTTCTACAAAGCTGACCCAGAAGGATGCTCTTACCCTTCGAGCCATGGTTTGCTACAACGTAAAACTCGGTTCTTAATATCCTCAAGATATTACGTTTCGCGGAGCGGTTTAAAAAATCGCTCCGCTTTTTTCTCTGCAATTGCGGCATTCCGCAATTGTTCCGCGGATTTGAGATTTATGTCGGTGTTGTGCTAATATAAACTCATGTTTAAGTGAGTTGTAACCGTGGAATGCGACATAAAAATAGCTCAAAATATTCAGACGAAACGTCCGAGCGACATCGCTGAAAAATTGGGGATAGATGGTAAATACCTCGAGCCCTATGGAAATTATACGGCCAAAATTCATTCGAGCATCTGGCCGACGATCAGTAATAATCCCAACGGCAAATTAATTTTAGTGACGGCAATCAATCCAACGAGCGCCGGCGAAGGAAAAACCACCACAAGTATTGGATTGGGCGATGCTTTGAATCATCTGGGGCATAAGACCTGCATAGCTTTGCGAGAGCCGTCTTTGGGGCCCTGCTTCGGAATTAAAGGCGGAGCGACCGGAGGTGGCCGCGCCCAGGTCGTTCCTATGGAAGACATAAATCTGCATTTCACCGGAGATATTCACGCCATAACTACCGCGCACAATCTTCTGGCGGCTGTAGTCGATAATCACATATATCACGGCAATGAGTTGCAATTCGATCCGCAAAAAATCACCTGGAAGCGGGTTATGGACGTAAACGATAGAGCGCTGCGTAATATCACCGTCCGTCGAGGGAATAGGGCGGACGGCTTTGCGCGGGAGACGGGGTTTGATATTACGGCCGCGTCGGAAACGATGGCGATTATTTGTATGTCAACGGATGTTGAGGATCTAAGACGACGCATTAGCAAGATTATTGTTGGGTACGATATTAACGACAATGGCATAACCTGTCAGAAATTAGGCATAACTGGGTCGCTAATGGTCCTTTTGAAAGATGCTCTAAAGCCCAATCTGGTGCAAACTCTGGAGGGAACGCCGACTTTAATTCACGGAGGACCTTTCGGAAACGTCGCCCACGGATGCAATAGTATTATCGCCAGCAAATATGCTTTGAAATTAGCGGATTACGTGGTCACGGAGGCGGGATTTGGCGCTGATCTAGGGGCGGAGAAGTTTCTGGATATAAAATGCCCTCTGTTGGGTAAATATCCAGACGCCGTCGTCATTGTCGCCACGATCCGCGCTATAAAATTACATGCCGCCGCTGCAACAAGTGAAAACGGCAGCCTCGACAGTCTGATATCAGGATTTTCCAATCTTCGGAAACATATTAAAAACATGCAACGCTATAATTTGCCGACCGTCGTGGCTCTAAACATCTTTTCCGACGATTCTTCCGAGGAAATAGAGCTCATTGAAAATTGCTGCGGCGAATTGGGAGTAAAATTTGCAATTTCAGACGTTTGGAGTCGGGGAGCAGTCGGAGGAGTGAAACTTGCCGAAACTGTTCTGGAAATAGCAAATTCCAATCGCGCGGAGTTTAATCCACTGTACGATCCGCACGATTCGGTGTTCGAAAAACTCCATAAATTGGCGACCATAATTTACGGAGCGTCCGGCGTTTCCTACACGCCCAAAGCCAGAGGTATATTGGAAAAAATATCTAATGATCCAGAGGTTGGAACCTACCCTATATGCATGGCGAAAACACAATATTCGCTGAGCGACGACAAAAAATTACTGGGAGAACCGCACGATTTCGAAATCTCCATAAGAGACGTAAGCATCATGGCCGGCGCGGAATTCATAACCACGTATGCCGGAGACATTGTCACAATGCCGGGACTGCCTAAACATCCGGTGGCCGAGTTGATCGATATAAATGAAAAAATCACCGGGTTATACTAAAAACGCTGAGAACCAGCGTTTCGATACGCTACCAAATCGGGGGATCGTTTGCAGACGATCCCCGACGTATAGTCCCGTGGCGCAGAAATCTGCGATTAGTCTTCCTGTAATTCAGGAATATTTTTAAATTCTTCGAGCAGAGAAGGATCTTCTATGCTGTCCTTGTTAACGACTTCTCTCCCATGAATTACATTTTTAACGGCAACTTCAACCAATTTACCGTTGTTAGTCTTTGGTACGCCTCTTACCTGAATGATTTTGGAGGGAACGTGGCGGGGAGTCGCATTGTCTCTTATGACGGTTTTGATTCTTTTCTTTAAATCGTCGTCCAGAGTCAATCCGTTTCGCAGAGTGACGAACAAAATCACTCTCTCGTCGTTGTCCCATTGCTGTCCGACGGCGCAGCATTCGAGTACTTCTTCTATTTTTTGCACCTGAGCATAAATTTCCGCCGTGCCTATTCTTACGCCGGATGGATTAAGAACTGCGTCCGCTCTTCCGGAAATGAACACGCCATCGTGCTCCGTCAATTCTATCCAATCACCATGACACCAGCAGTTTTCAAAGTTTTCGAAATACGAATGTATCAATTTCTTATTTCCCTCGTCGTTCCAGAATTTTATCGGCTGGGAAGCGAAAGGCGAGATACAAGTCAATTCTCCTTGCTGGCCGACCGGCATTTCTTCCTGGTTAGGGCCGTATACCTTGACGTTCATTCCCAGTCCAAATCCCTGCATTTCGCCGGAATATACCGGAGAAATTGGATTTCCCATGACGAACGATGAAATTATATCAGTTCCTCCTGAAAATGAGTTTAGATGAACGTCTTTCTTTATTTTTGCATACACAAATTCAAATGCTTCTGCGCACAACGGAGATCCAGTGGATCCAATGGTCCTTAGTTTATCGAGCTTGTGCGTTTTCATTGGATTGGCGTCAGTTTTTAATAAAGTGTCCAAATATTTGGCGGAAGTCCCGAAGAATGTCATTCCGCAGGAATCAGCCATGTCGAAGAGGATATCCGGTTTTGGAAACAGAGGAAGTCCTTCGTACTGCATCAATGTTGCATTTTGAGACAACACTGAAGTGGCCCAGTTCCACATCATCCAACTACATGTGGTGAAATAAAATACTCGATCGTCCGGCTTAATATCGCAATGGAGAAGCTGCTCTTTTTTGTGTTGCAGCAATGTACCAACAGCTCCGTGTACTATGCACTTTGGAACTCCTGTGGTTCCAGAAGTAAATAGCACGTATACCGGATGAGTAGAAGGAAACTTTTCAAAAATAAGCTCGGGAGCTTCATCCTTACCCATAAAATCATCAAACATTATGGTTTCCGTTCTGTTGCCAGCAGGCATTCCGGATTTTATATAGGGAATAATCACTGTCTTCTCTATGCTCTGCACCTGGTTAACTACGTTTTTGATTTTTTCTAGATTGTCGAATATCTTTCCCTTATAATAGTAACCGTCGACGGCGAAGAATACTTTCGGTTTCACCTGACCAAATCTATCCAAAGCTCCTGGAATTCCAAAATCAGGAGAACATGAAGCCCAGGTTGCGCCTATACTGATGCTCGCTAAGGCGGCGATAGTTGTCTCTGGCATATTGGCTACGTATCCGCCGACGATGTCCCCTTTTCCTATTCCCAATTTTTTTAGGGCATAAGCGGTTTTGGCCACAGAATCGTATAAATCCTTCCAGCTGAGAATTTTTCTGACCTTTTCCTCTCCCCAGAAAATTATCGCCGGAGAGTTGTCTCTTCTTTTAAGGAAATTTTCGGCGAAGTTTAGTTTTGCGTCCGGAAAATACCTATGCTCCCAAAATTTTTCGGCTTTATTAGATATTCTTTCGCCTTTCTCTCCGATTATTTCTCCAAAATCCCATATGGCGTCCCAGAAATTATCGGGATCGGCAACTGACCATTTCCACAGATCGTGGAATGTTTTTCCCTCAAATGCGTGTCGTTCTTTCAGCATCCTCATGAAACGACTTACATTGCTATTCATTATCCTTTCTTCCGAAGGAATCCATAACAACTCATGTGACATTTTTTATCTCCTGTTTTGCATTATTTAGCAATTTTAATGCGACAAAATTAAAAAATAATTAATTATGGGGTAAAAATTATTGTCTAAAAATAATCGTGAGTTACTTGACAGGCCAATTATAAAAATTACTATTTTCAACAGAACAATTGATTTTTGAAGAACATTTGTTCTATAATCCGCCGATTTTTATAATTTGGAATTGACGATGTCTAAAAAAATGGGATTTGGCGCCGTATTGGCGATTGTTTTCGGAAGTCAGATTGGCTCGGGAATATTTGTATTGCCCGCTACTTTAGCTCCGTTCGGAATGTTTGGAGTTTTTGGATGGTGCATTGCCGGTTCCGGAGCCATGTTGCTCGCTTTTATTTTCGCAGAATTATGCTCAAAGTTTCCGCAAACGGGAGGCCCTCATGTCTATGTTGAGCGGGTATTTGGTAAAACAATCGGGTTCTTTGTAGGCTGGACCTATTGGCTCGTATCCTGGACAAGTACGTCGGTCGTTATCATTGCGGCGGTTGCGAGTTTAAGCGTATTTTTAGAAAACAATACGCCTCAATATATATATCTGCTATTGGAAATCGCATTACTGTGCGTAATTACGGCCATTAACTGCAAAAGCGTTAATCTCGCGGGAAAAGTAGAGTCAGTTCTTGCTCTGTTGAAATTTATTCCATTTGTTTTAGTTCCGCTAATACTTTTCTGTAACTTTGATTCCCATAATATATCCATATCACCTAAATATTCAGATTTCTCTGCGATCAATTTGGCTATAATTGTAACAATGGAGTCTTTTTGGGGATTTATCGGCGTGGAATGCGCGACAACTCCGGCTGGCGTTGTGGAAAATCCGTCAAAAACCATCCCCCGGGCGATAATTATTGGCACATTAGGCGTTGCCACCATCTACTTTATCAACAATCTTTCGGTAATGGGAGTAATTCCAGGAAATGTGCTCGCCGTCAGTAAGTCTCCCTATGTGGATGCGATCAATCTCGTGCTGGGTAAAAATACATCGATATTTATATCGATGATCACTTTCATAATAATGGTTGGCACATCCAACGCCTGGACTCTATCTTCAGCGCAAATATCTCTAGGTTTGGCTCAGGAAAAGCTTCTTCCGGCATTTTTTGCAAAAAAAAATAAGAATCTGTCTCCATATATTAGCGTTCTGATCAGCAGTATTGGGATGATTCCGATATTAATTCTATCGAAAAATCAAAATTTATCCGAACAGATAAGCAGCATAATAAATTTTTCAGTAGAAATTTTTCTAATGGTTTATGCCATGTGCTGTCTAGCTTTCATAAAAATCAATATAGATTCTCAAAAGTTTTTTAAAATTATCTTGGGGATAACGGCGTTTTCTTTTTGTTTAATGATAATAATAAACTCTTCTCTTTATTCCATATTGATAGCTTCGCTGTTTCCGATCAGTGGAATTTTCATGTTGCCGTTTGCAAAGAGGCGATAGACGACCGCTTAAAAACCCGCAATTTTCGGACCGAAACATTTTTTGCTGGTTAAATTTGGATGCAGTGACTTTCAAATGGCGCGGAAGAACTGTTGAGCAATTTTATGGGATTTTCTTCCCACAGACTTAAAATATAACCACCCAATCCTGAGCCGATCGGTTTTGCTGCTCGAGCCCCGCACGATAAAAGCTTATTTATATGAAGATTCATGGAAGAATTACATAATCCCCATCTGTGAAAAATTTCTCCTCCCAGTGTAATACCATCTTTTAATTTATAAAAATCTGAGTTTTTTAAAGCTTCCTCGCATAAATTGGACGCCGAATCCATTTGCTCATCTAATTCAAGAGCTAACTTTTCATTTTTTAGAAAAATTTCTCCAATGATTGTCGCGCAACTGGAGGTTATTGACTTTTCTCCCGAATATGTGAGAATCATAGGCGGCCAGAAGCCGGGTTCTAGAAATTCGGAAAGCTTGTTTTCCTTAAAGATTATTGGTTTGTTTTCAAACACCACCGTTACATCCAGTCCGCTGCTTTTTTTATGAAATCTATTTTCAAGATGCCGCGCCAAGTTCAATACATCATCGCAAAATCCAAAATGTCTGAATATGTTCGCTATATTTACACAAATTGCAGCGGAACTCCCCAATCCCGCCTTCATTGGAATGTCACTCTTCATTCCGATATGGCCGGAAATCTTTTCCAGTGAAATTTTTAAAAAATTCGACGCTTCTTTCAGCAAGGACATGATAGTTTCCTTTGAATATTCTTGACTGGCTGAAATACGAAAATGATCGCTTTTTTCAAAAGTAATGGAATTTTTATAATTTTTCAAAGGAAACGCTATGGCTTTTTTCCCTCGTACTACGGAATGTTCGCCGGACAAAATCCACTTTGCGTGACTTGAAAATCTTCTCATTACTCGTTCCACAAAGGGGAGTTTAAACCTTTCAAGAATTCCGCATGCATGGATATTTCTTCTTGGGATGGAGGAAAATGTCTTACTTCGTATGTTTTACGGTTTTTTTCAGGAGGGTTAATACCACTGGACGTTTCGGTCGCAAAAGAAAGACCGCTTTGACGACCGCCCAGCAAATTGATGTACACTTCTGCAAGTAATTTACTGTCAACCAAAGCGCCATGTACGGTACGTGAAGAAAGATCTATCTCAAATTTTCTGCATAGAGCATCTAAATTTACAGGCATTCCCGGAAATTTTTTCCGTGAGATTTCAAGAGTATCGATGGTATTCTCTATGCTAAATAATGGTTTATTAATTTTTCTCAATTCACTGTTTAGAAATCCCAGATCGAATTTTACGTTATGAATAACGAGTTTGGAGTCTTTTACAAAGTCCAAAAAATCGTCGACTATTTCGTGGAAAAGCGGTTTATCGGTCAACAGGTCATTTGTGATTCCGTGGATCGCTGTTGCGCTTTTGGGGACATCTCTTTGAGGATTAATATAGGTCTGATAGACATTGCCTGTCGGGACGTGGTTTGCCAATTCGACACATGCAATCTCAATAATGCGATCGCCATCTTCATAATTAAGTCCCGTTGTCTCGCTATCGAATACCACTTCTCTAACACATTTGGAAATATTCATAATTTTTAAACTTTTTTATGTAACCATGGGGGATTATATCATCTTTTGAGGAAGAATTAAGTGGCAACTCTAGCAGAAATTTTAGTTTTAGACGATGAAGAGGATACGCAGGATCTTTTTCAACAAAAATTTCGCCATCAAATTATAGATGGAAGCTATAAGTTTTTTTTTGCAAAATGTACTGAAGAAGCTTTAAATCTGCTAAATCAGCAAACTTTCGACATTTTTATATCTGACATTAACGTTGCCGGCACAGACTGTATAGGTTTTATTTCTTCGCTACGAAAAGAATATCCCCTAATGAGATCCATTGTTATATCCGCTTATGGAGATATAAATACATTAAGGGCTGTTATGCGTGGCGGCGCTCATGATTTCGTTATAAAACCTATAGATTTCAAAGACTTTAGCGATACACTAGAAAAAACAGCAAATGTTGTGGAAAGACTTAAGCAGGTAGAAGCAGCCAATAAAAAACTATCGGCCATTTCAGACGAATTGGATGTATCGGCAAAGCTGCAGAAAAGTATTCTGCCAGGAAATACGTTAAAAAAAGGTAGTATAGAAATTTGGGCGGATTCCATATCTGCAGCGGAAGTTGGAGGAGATTTTTACGATTTTTTTTGGCTTAGTGAAACTAAGTTGGGAATAGTTATGGCTGACGTATCTGGAAAAAATGTGTCAGCTGCTATGTTTGCGCTAATAGCCAAAACATTGATTAAATCGTTTTCAAAAATTTATTCATCTCCAGCCGAATGTTTTGATAATGTAAACAAAACTCTATGCGGCGACAACGTTACTTCGATGTTTGTCACGGCCATATATGGCATAGTTGATACGGAAAAGAATGAAATGGTTTACACAAATGCTGGACATCTGCCAATTGCCGTAATAAGACCCAACAAAGAACCGGAATTTCTGAAATGTGATCCCGGAATGGCTCTTGGGATTTTTGAAGATACTGAGTTTGTTAATAACACTTACCATTTTTCTCCCGGAGAAATGATTTTGCTTTACACCGACGGCGTTCCCGAAGCGGCTAACAAAAATGGAGAAGAGTACGATAATAATCGCTTTTCAGAAGTTCTTAAAAATAGCTCTAGCGCGTCTCCCAATTTGTTAACTAAGGCCTTGATAGAATCGATCAGAGATTTTACAAAAGGTGCTCCACAGTCGGACGATATTACAACTTTATGCTTGAAATACAGGTTAAGGATAACCCCTCATGTTGATTAAAATAAAAAACAATATCGAAGAAATAAACAAAGTATGCGACAAAGCTAAGAAGTTTTGTGAAAAAAATGACATTCCCGAAAAAAAGTATCACGATATTGTTTTGATACTCGACGAAATCGTCACCAACGTTATTAACTACGCGTATCCAGACGGTAATGATCATGAATTTAATTTAGAAATAAAGAAAAGCGGAAATTATATTATTATAAGGTTAGTGGATAACGGAATACCTTTCGATCCGTTGATCAGCACAGATCCAGACGTGAGCTCTTCATTAAAAGAAAGAAAGGTCGGCGGATTGGGCATTTTTATAGTGAAACAACTGTCGGAAATTGTCGAATATTCGAGAATTAACGGTAAAAATCAATTGAGCGTTACGGTAGCGATTTATAATAAGGAGAAAAATCATGGAAATTAAAACTTCAACAGAAGAAGGGATAACTATTATAACCCCAGTAGGTAGAGTAGATACATCGACGGCGAAAGCCTTTGAAGACGGAGTCATGGAAGCCATCAATTCCAATAGCAAAATAGCAATCCGTTTCAGCGATATCGATTATATATCCAGCGCAGGACTAAGGGTTGTTCTAATGGCAGGAAAAAAATTAACGGCTTCCAAAGGAACTCTTGTTCTCATAGATATGCCTGAAAAAATATTTGCCGTCTTTAAAATGAGCGGATTCGATAAGATATTGAAAATATCTTCTTCATTTGAAGAATCTAAGTCGTTTTTCAGTTAGTCCACTGATCAACAAATATCTTAATTCAAATGCATACATCTATCGTTAAAACATTAGTTTTGCTATTATTCAAAACGGACAGCTGGACGTTCAGAAGCACGAACCCGGTCAGATTCGGAAGAAAGCAGCCGTAGTGAAGAACGGACGGGTCGGCTGTCTCCTGTTTGGAAAAGAGAGGACATGAGCACATATATTCCGCTTGCGACAAAATACAGACCCCAAAGATTTAGTGATGTTGTTGGGCAGGATATGACCATCAAAATAATTACCCGAGGTATACAGAAAAATCGGCTGGGATCTGCGCTATTGTTCTCTGGTACTCGCGGAATAGGAAAAACGACGATTGCACGAATTCTTGCTAAAGCGTTTCGCTGTGAAAATCATTCTCCTAATGATCCAGAACCCTGCTGTAAATGCGAATCATGTTTGAATTTTGCTCTCGATAATCAAATTGACGTCATCGAAATAGACGCCGCCAGTAATACCGGAGTGGATGATGTTCGAGAAATTATAGAATCCAGCAGATACAGGCCAACTACCGGAGAGTTTAAAATTTTTATCATTGATGAAGTTCACATGCTTTCCAAAAGCGCCTTCAACGCTCTTTTAAAAACGCTGGAAGAACCCCCGGCTCACGTGAAATTTTTGTTTGCAACGACAGAAACCTATAAAATTCCAGAAACCATAACATCCCGCGTTTTAAAATTCGATTTAAAAAGAGTGGACGCCGACCTGATCGCTCAGCATCTATCTTCGGTCTGCAATCAGGAAAATGTCATAGCCGATGCGGAGGTGCTTTCCCTGATCGCCAGAGCGGCTGACGGTTCTATTCGCGATAGTTTCTCTATTCTTGACCAAGCGATCAACATATCTGAAAACAACAAACTATCCTACGGCGACATAAGAGATATGTTGAATCTTTCGGACGAAGACGATGTCATGGATCTACTAAAATTGATCTTTTCTGCGGATATAAAATCAACCGTCAGGAAATATAGAGAAATGGTCAAAGGCAATGCCTCCAGCATGAAAATTATCAATTCCTTGATAGATTGCATTCACCTGCTAACGTGTATAAAGGCTAACATACCTCCATTGGAGTTGATCGTATCCGAGAGTTCATTTGCGAAATTAAACAAACTATCGGAGAAAGTTTCATTGGCTTCGACGTCCAGAATTTGGCAAATGCTCCTGAAAGGCGTTGAGGAATTAAAATTTTGCGATCGTCCGGAAATAGTTCTTGAAATGATTTTGATTCGCATCGCCTATGTTTCAGAGTTACCGGATTTACAGGAATTAATAGATGGAATTACAAAAAATACCCCTAAACCTCTCTTAAAAAATGAAAATACATCATATATAAATAGCAATGGAGAGTCCGAATCTCTGGTTGACGAGGCTTTAAAAATGTTCTCCAATGCGAAAGTGGAGCAGATGTAAAGGGATAATACATATGAGTAATAATATGAACAATATAAACCAATTGATGAAACAAGCTCAGCAAATGCAAGCAAAGCTCATGGAAGCTCAAAATAAAATGAATGAATTAGAAATCACTGGAACTTCCGGCGGAGGAATGGTTACAGTTGTTATCAGTGGAAAAGTAGAGATAAAAAAACTAACCATTGACCCAAAATTATTGCATCCTGACGAAGCAGAGATAGTATCAGATTTAATTGTGGCGGCATTTAACGATGCAAAATCAAAACTCGAAACAAAGATGTCGGAACAAATGGGAAGCTTTCTTCCGCCGGGAATGAAAATGCCCTGATTCTCGTTGTACAATCCAGAGGTCCGGAGAAAATTTTGTGGATAGTAAAAAACAAGGATACCTTTTTTTTGTTTTAGGCGTTTGTCTTTATTCATTTTCAGATGCAATAATGAAACACTCAATGCAGTTTTACAGCGTGCATCAAGTTACTTTTCTGCGCACAATTTTCCGATTTATTCCTTTTTTATTACTTGCCTTTTATTCGGGATGTAATCCCTTGAAAACCCTGCGCTTCAAAGAAAACATTTTTAGATCTGCGCTGGCGTCTTGCGGAACATACGTCTTTATGTGCGCCTATAACTATTCCAGCATGACAGATGTATTCGTTATTGGATTAACGGCCTATGTATTCGTAATTCCATTGAGTGTGCTCATATTAAAAGAAAAATTTCATGCCCAAAACGCCGTTGCAGTTCTTTTGGGTTTCTCGGGAATATGCCTCGCATTAAGACCCGGAAGCGGCGTATTTCAATTTGGAATAATATTTGCGGCCATCGGAGCAGTTATTTCTGCACTCAATCAAGTTATCGTCAAAAGACTTACGTTCACGGAGAGCGAATTGACCATAATTTTCTATCATCATTTGTTTTTGATCGCCATATTGCTTCCTCCGGTGCTGATGACGTTCGTTCCCATGACACCCCATCACGTAGCCATCCTGTTTGGCGGAGGAATAATTGGAGCCATCGCTCAATACTCCATAATTCATTCGTTCAAGTTATCTACGAGTTCAGGATTAGCTTCGGCTGCTTATGTTATGCTAATTCCCAACACCATCCTTGATTTTTTCATTTATAACAAGATTCCAGATCTTTATATAATTGGCGGATTAATTTTAATTTTAATAGGAATACTAATTGCCTTTTCCATACAGTCGAAACTGTAGTGGACTGACTAACCTAGTGCGTTCCAAATTTCCTTTTCACTTATTACCCCAACTCTTGTAACTTTGTTATTCGGTAGGTCAACAATTGTTGATTCTACGCCGATGGAACAGCAACCTCCGTTTAAAATAAGCAGGGTTTTGTTGTCTTTTAGGCTGTCAGAGACATGTTGCGCCGTGGTGGGGCTCGATTGAGTTGATCTATTAGCGCTAGGAGCTGCCAGCGGAAACGGCAATCGAGACAATAATCCCAACGCAATTGGATTAGACGGAACTCTTATGCCAACTGTATCTAATTCGGCCGAACACAATGGCGATAACTTCGAATCTGCACGGCGTTTTAGTATAATAGTAACGGGACCCGGTAGAAATTTTTTCGCTAAAAGTACAGCTCTTTCATCTATCACCACATCATCGAAAGCGCTATCAAAACTTTGATAGCAAACACTCAAAGGTTTTGATCTTGGGCGTTTTTTATAGGAAAATATTTTAGAAACGGCTTTATCATTGTAGGCATTTGCACCGAGACCGTAGACGGTCTCCGTTGGAAAAGCAACAACTCCTCCTTCACAGAGAACGTCCACAACACGGTTTATATTTTCATCGTTCGGAACGAGAATCTCATGCATATTAGAGTTAACGATTAATTAATCTTGAACGGCCCCTTGGATCCACTATTAAAAATGCCGCTTGTCCAGGAGCAAAAACCGTATCTGTCCCCTGTACGATTGTCTTCATTTCGCCCGACTGCAATTCCACTGTGTATTCAAAAGCTTCTTGCGATTTTAAGCTTTTTTCCGCATAAGCTCCAGCCGCAGCTCCGGCCAATGCTCCGGCTGCTGTGGTAATGGCGCGTCCACGACCGCCTCCAACTGAATTCCCTAGTACTCCTCCGGTTATGGCTCCAATGAGCCCTCCGGTTTTATTATCCTCGAGACGCTCGCCTTCTTCTACTATTACTTTACGTACGCTAACGACGGTACAAGGATATGTTGACGACGCAGATCCAAGTGTCTTAGCGTCATAAGTCGATGAGGAAATATTTCTGGCACATCCTCCAATCATGACTAAACAACCGCATAAAACCACAGAAGCTACAACTTTTTTCATACTATTCCTCCATAAATTACGGCACTCATTCTAGTCTAAATGCTCATTTGATACAACAGGCATATGAAAACTCATCCGAGAAACAAAAATTGTCTTTAAAATTAATCAAATAGTAGCACATTGGTGAAATAATTATTTCATGAGTAGATTTTTATTTTATATAGGCGGATTACTTCTCTTGGAAATAAGCGTTTGTAATTTTCCAAATTATTATCTATTTGCCGACGAAGATGATGAGGAAACAGAAGCTGATGCGGGCGAAGATGAAGGTGAATCCACAGAATCGTTGGAAAACGAAATTGACGATACTAAAAAACGCGTACATTCCATTGTAGACAGTCTTCTAAAAATTAACAAACATGTAAGTTCAACGGTAGGAGATGAAAAGAACAAAAAATCAATTAAAGAAAAAAGCATAGATAAGCAAATAGATAGCTTAAGAAATGATTTGGACAGACTAAATAAAACTCTTAACAAATATTACGCAGAAATTGAACATTCTTCAGGGTCAGAAAAAGCAAACGACACGAAAAATAAAAATGGAGAAAAAAAGAAAGCCCAAAAATCTAAATCAAAGCACAAAAAATCCTACGGCAAGCGCTCATCCTATTCTACTAAAGTATATACCGTGAAAAACATCCTATCCCCACCTGTAATGAATAGATACTTGAGAAACACAAATGTTACTCCCTCCTATAAAAATTATGGAAAAAGATCTTCAGGAATTTTAGGCGGAGGGTATACCATAAAATCCTATGGCAATAACCAAACAACAATGGGGAGCTACTCGAGTGATGTCAACAGACCTATGGCGACTAAATCAGAAAATTATTTTGCCAATGAATCTCCATGTCTTTCTTCGAAAGGATGCTCTTCGTAGAAAATCCATGGGCAATTCCATATGAATTTCAAATTTACTTAAAAATCAAAGTCTGAAGAACTAAATCTTCCAAAATTCACCTGCACGATCTTCATACATTCCCGCATGCTCTTCAGAAAGAAGTTATTCCGATGAATCATTATCATCTGATTCACAATCTTCAAATGTATCTTCTGTGGTTTTTGGATCTCCTTCTAATATTACATTTTCCAATTTTAGACAAAACGAAAAACACCATCTGCCGATAGATTCTACCTCTCTCGGAATGATTATCGACCTCAAACCTGTTTTAGCAAAAGCCATTTCCTCGATATACTTCAAATTAGAGTTTGGTTCAAATATTACTTCCTCCAAATTCTTGCACCCCAAAAAACAACTATTGAGGAGGGTTTCCACTTTCGATGGAATATGTATCGACTTCAAATTTGAGTTTCGAAAGGAGCTATCTCCAATCACACGCAAAACAGAGTTCGACTCGAATGTTACTTCTTCTAAACTCTCGCATCCAAGAAAACAGTTCGCGTAAATGAACTCCAATTCTGCCGGAATGTGTATTGACTTCAGACTGGATCCCATAAAAGTGGCGTACCCCATTCGCTTCAAGTTATAGTATGATTCGAATGTTACTTCTTCCAAATTTTTGCATAGATTAAAACAATCATAGCCAATGAACTCCACTTTTGAGGGAATGCATATTGACTTCAGGCCAGATTGCTTAAAGGCACAGTCTCCAATTTGTTTTAAATTAGATCCCTTTTCAAAAGTTACCTCATGTAATTTTTCACAAAACGCAAAACAACCTGTCTTAATGTCCTTTATGCTTGCTGGAATATTTATGGATTGCAAATTTGTTCTATAAAAGGCGCGGTTTTCTATATCCTTCAGAGAACATAATGGTTCAAATATTACCTTTGTCAGCCATGCGCAATTTTGAAATGCGCTAGCACAGATCTTATTTACGTTAGAGGGAATGTGTATTAATTGTCCTCTTAAATCTTGAAAGATAGATGATAAAATATTTACCTTATAGAATGCATCAACTAACGTAAAAAACAGACTGTGTTGTTGATTGAACTGCGGCAATTTATCGATAACCTCTAGGCTTGCTAAAGCCTTTCCGTTTACCTCAAATATTATTTCAGTTAAATTTTCTAAATAATATTTTTCCTCATTTTCACCGCCATTGCTTATTGTTAGTCTGTCTATAAAGGGAAGGTTTATGGGCGCCTTCATCTGAATCAGTTGATTTATGCCAGATAATGACATACCCCCTAATATTTTAATCCGAAAACCATCGAATTCAACGACATTTGCCATTTCTTGGGTCTGTCCAGGATCTTTTACTGTTAGTACAGCATTTCGTCCGTCGAAATATAGAGAGAAAGACTCTCTTTGGTCTATCACCCGTCGATAACCAATAGGATTCCCTCTAGGTATATCATGATCATTAAGGAGCATAGCTTCGGTAGCGAATTGCATCATCACAGCGACTATAACAAATAATTTCTTCATTTCTTTTTCCTTCAATAATTGACAAAATACAATATAGAATAATTTAATTATTGTGACAAAGAATAAATGAAAAATTTTTAAAAACAATCATTAATTGTCGGATAAAATTATATTCAGCAACAATTTGTTGCTGAAATTAGTCGACGATGGATCGCGGAGTTCAATATCTTGAACATAAGAAAGACCGAAGGCTTTCGTTCGTGCATACCTCTTCATCCGGAAGAAAAGACAAGGTCATTTAGTAAAAAGTTTATGTCAGACATAGTCACAAAGGTTGTTCAGCAGAGGGTATCTGAGCGAATTTTATACCCTATCTTTTCGCGTAATTCTAATTTTTCCAAATTTCTGCAGCAATCTTCCATTATGAAAATGCAAGAAAATAACAGTGAACTATAAGATATACAACGAAATTTTTAAAAAATCTCGACATCTTCTATCTTGTATGATAAAAGAATGAAGCTTTAGCGAGGGCGCCTAGCTCAGTTGGTAGAGCAGCTGACTCTTAATCAGCGGGTCAGAGGTTCGAATCCTCTGGCGCCCACCATTTCTAATTATCGCAGAAAAGTTATGAAGTATTTAGATAATCACTAAGAAACAAAACTATGATGCGGTTGTTAATTGGTTCCCAATAGTGCAATAATCATTATCATAACCAAAAGCAATAATTTTTTTTGCCATTCTTCGTCATTTTGGGCTATCGCTTTTTCTATTTCTGTTTTATCCATTTCGGTCTCCAAATTGATTTTGCTCGTTATTAATTTTACAACCAACTGATTCTAATAATCTCAAAAAAAAATTAATTTTTTATAAAAAAAAGAGGCAAAGTATGAAAAAAATTCCTTGGGAAAAAATCGCACGTCCTAATCAGATGGCTCCACCCGGAGACTGGAATATTTGGCTGATCCTTGCTGGACGAGGATTCGGAAAAACTCGATCTGCTGCGGAGACCATAAGGAAATGGGCTGCCGATAAGCTATATAAAAGAATAGCGCTGATTTCAAATACCATACAGGAGGCAAGACAGGTTATGGTAGAGGGGGAAAGTGGGCTGCTTTCCATTATAGATGAAGAAGAAGAACTAGAATTCCTACCGTCAAGACGTCTTCTCAGATGGCCCAGTGGAGCTTTGGCGACTCTTTATGGAGCAGAAAATTACGAACAGCTGCGTGGCCCTCAATTTGACGCCGCTTGGATCGATGAATTTGCCAAATTCCAGCATCCTAGAGAAACGTTCGAGCAATTATCATTTTCTCTTCGCCTTGGAAAAAAACCAAGAGCTATTCTCACGACAACTCCTCGACCGATTCAATTTATAAGGGACTTAATGGAAAGAAACGACGTCGTTACGGTGCGAGGCACTTCTCTTGAAAATATAGAAAATCTATCGCCGACTTTTCTAAAACAGCTGGAATATCTCCGGGGAACTCGTCTGGAATCTCAAGAAATTTACGCGGAAATAGTAGATGATCAGCAAAATACGCTCTGGTCTTGGGAAGATGTGGAAAATTGTTATAAATCTCCACCGCATTTTCTGAAAAATATTGTAATAGGCATTGACCCCGCCATAACTTCCAATGCCGAAAGCGATGAAACTGGCATAATAGTCTCCGGCATGGATGGTCAGGGAAAAGGGTATGTTCTAGATGATTTGAGCATATCGGCTTCTCCAGAAATCTGGGCAAAACGAGTGGTGGAAGCTTATCATAGATATTCGGCCAAACTGGTTGTAATAGAAAGTAATATAGGCGGAGAATTACTTCCGAGTTTATTACATTCATTTGATAATTCAATTAAATTAAAAACAGTCTATGCGCATAAATCAAAAATTGCACGGGCTGAACCCATCGTTATTTTATATCAAAAAAAGATGATATTTCACGCACGAACATTTCATAAGCTTGAAATGCAAATGGTGACTTATGAGCCCAAAAGTAAATCGCCGGATAGGTTGGACGCTATGGTTTGGGCCATGACAGAGTTATTCAATATTTCTAATGATTCAGGTATGCCCTCTGTTTTTATTGTTTAGTCGCATTATGGGTCTTATGTCTGTGTTTTTTATTATTTTGTAAACGATTTATTAACTTTTGAACGTATAGCCTGGAACGTAGCGCGATTATGAGGTACATAATGAGTTTACGTTTTTGGGTTATTGTTGGGACAATCTTTAGTCAGATGATTTATGCGGATTCTCAATACAAAGATGCAAAGTATAGCAAGTCTAATGCAAAGGAAAGTGACGCGAAGTTCAATGATCAGAATGTTGAAGTGCGCGATTTTGCAGGCGGTTATATGGGGTTGGGAATAAATGTTGGCCTTCAGAAAACTTCAGCCGAGGAAAAGGTCATGAGGGCCAGTCAGGGCGCTTACTCGACTACATTTGGCATATCTACATCCGTAGGATATCAAGCGGCGGTTGGCGGCAAGTTTCTGCTTGGAGTGGAGGCTGGATTGGATTTTGGTTCATCTCCTTCCCAATTGAAAGTCAGGAATTGTGTAAGCGAAAACTCCATAGAGCTTTTGAAAAGACATTATGCTCTGTCGCAAATAATAAGCTCCTACTGTAGAACTATGTCCGCATTTCATATAGGCGGTTCTCCTGCAATTAGTGGAGGACCGTGGCGTAATTTCTTGGTGATCAATAGATATCTAGGCGGTGCAACGAATAGTGATATTCCAAACGTTGGTGGTGCTCTTGGTCCATTTGACCTCGTAAATCCAGACGGAACTCCGGGGGCGTATATTTCAGCTTTCGTAAACGGCGCATATAGTCTTTTACGTACGACTATTCCTAATGTCAATGCTACATTTTCAAGTTTTGTGGGACAGAATACGGTGGACAGCATAACGTCTCTGCTGGGGGAAGGCAGTCTGGATCGGGCTTTGAGAGAGTTAAGAAATTATATAATTTCCAATAATACGGACCTGGCAATTACCCTCAGAAGTATTGGTGAACAAGCAGTTGCCGTGCAACCAGCTTCCACCATAAACGCAGCAGCCGCTAATGTTAATCACTTGGCACCAGCCGCAATGTCGAATCTGTTTTCAGGTACAGGAATTACTAGCTTGGACGAGATCGGTATAGGAGGAGCAAGCGCTGCATTGTTGGGGAATGATGAGACTCGTGTAGACGAAGCTGTCAAATGGGCGCTCAGTTACAATGACGTTAGTCAATGGGCAATCAATAGAATGTCCGCAAAACAAATAAAAACCAAATCGGTTTTCGGTATGTCGCCCTACGTCGCGTTTAAAGCCGGATACTTTTTTGACGAACTAAACGCATGTTTGTACGTAAAAGCGGGAGTAATGCATATGAGAGGACGTTTGATTTCAACAAACAATGATCTTTCGATTGAAGAAAACAATTTTAGAAAGGCAGCGCCATTTTTCGCAATTGGAGTTAATAAAAAACTTACGGGAAATATGGGGATAAATTTTGAAGTTTCAAGATCGCTGAATGTTCATAAAGAGTTGACGATTTCCACTCCTCTAGGTTTCACTATGGAGCATAAAGCCGAAATCAATAAAACTAACTTTGCCGCCGTTCTGACTTTTGCCATATGAAATGCTCTCAAAGTGCATATATACGTAAATAATAGCATTTCTTTTTCTGGAACAGCGCTTTTTGTTCGTATTTGGTTTCCGACAGGCAACATGGTTTTTGAGAGAGTAAATTTATATCGCCACAATATCCTATATTTGGTATTTTCTTCAGATTTTCCAGAATATTAATCATATAATCTTCGTGATCCGTGGCGATAATGATGTTTCCTCCGAAAATCGTCTTTTTTACCAGACCGAAAATAAATTCTGTGGATAGTAGACGTCTTTTGTGATGTTTTCTTTTTCTCCAAGGGTCAGGAAATAATACATATGTTCTATGTAAAGAATGTTCTTTAAATTTCTCCAGTAAAAAACGCGCGTCTCCATTGAAAATTTTTATATTTTTCAAATTATGATTTTTTATTTCCCCTAGAATGTTCGCCAACCCATTTTCAAACGGATCAATGCCAATAAATCCCAGGTCGGATCTCGAAATAGCGCGATTTATTAGGTGTTCTCCATTTCCAAACCCTATTTCCAGAACAATTTTATCGAATTTCACATGGAATAACTCTGTGGGATTAATCGTGTCTGTCGGAAGGTTGATGCCATATAATTGATATAGATCTGAAATATTATTTTTTTGCGTTTCACTAAGACCGTGGGATCTTTTTCTTCCATAGGATGGAATAATCCGTCCTTCTTTCATTTATTTTTCCTTTCAAAAATTTAAAAATACTATTGGAAAAACCACCGCAACATCGTAGATTAGTGAGCGCCAGTTTAAAAGGGTGATTTATGAAAATTAGTGGGAACGAATTAAGAATCGGTATGCTGATAGAGCATAATGGAAAATTATGGACCGCCTGTAAGCTTCAGCACGTTAAGCCTGGAAAAGGCGGCGCCTACGTACAAGCTGAGTTGAAAGAGATAAAAAATGGCACCAAACTGAACGAGCGTTTTAGATCAGATGAGGCTTTGGAGAGAGTTAGATTGGACGAAGAGGAGTGTCAGCTTCTGTTTAAAGAAGGGGATATTTTTACTTTCATGAATACTGCAACTTTCGAGCAATTACAGATTCATAAAGAGGTAATAGGGGAGAGCGCCCGTTTTTTGCAGGATAATATGATCGTTAAAATCAGCGTATATGAAGGTGAAATCATAGGAGTCGTTCTGCCGGACACCGTGGTTATGCAAGTTGTCGAAGCCGATGCGGTTGTAAAGGGGCAAACGGCGACTTCCTCCTATAAATCTGCGATATTGGAAAACGGAGTTCGAATTTTAGTTCCACCGCATATTGAATCCGGAACTAAAATAGTTGTAAATACGTCAGATGCTTCGTACGTAGAAAGAGCGAAGTAAAACATGCCCGGATGGCGGAATTGGTAGACGCGCTAGGTTCAGGTCCTAGTCCATGCAAATGGGTGGAAGTTCAAGTCTTCTTTCGGGCACCATTTGAGGGAAAATTGACAATTACATTGGGCGTTTTTGTAATTTATGAATGCCGAATGTAGAAATGAGTATTTTAGGAAAGTATTATGAAAAGATTTTTGATAGTTTGCATAGCAACGGTTTTCGTATGCTATTTTGGAGGGGAGTTTGCTGCCATGAATTTAAGTGAGAAATTTACGTTATACCAGAATGATCTACCGTCTAGAGTGACGTTCAGAAATAGCGTAGCCGTTGATACCGAAACCATGGGGTTGGTTATTAAGAGAGATAGGTTGTGTCTGGTGCAGCTGTGTTCAGAAGATGGGGAAGTCCACATGGTACAGATTCAAAAGAATCAGCAGCATAGGGCGGAAAATCTCAAAAGGTTGCTCACGGACCCGTCCATTTTAAAAATATTTCATTTTGCAAGATTTGACGTTGCTATTTTGAATTATGCGTTTGGCATCAAAGTAAATCCCATCTATTGCACAAAAATCGCTTCGAAATTGACCAGGACCTACAGTGATAGACATGGACTTAAAGATCTATGTAGGGAAATTTTGGGTATCGACCTTTCCAAACAGGAGCAATCGTCGGATTGGGGAAGGGAGGAACTGTCGCCGGAGCAGCAGAGATACGCCGCTGGGGACGTCGTTCATCTCCATAAAATAAAATCGAAACTGGACGAGATGTTGATCAGAGAAGATCGAATGGCTCTTGCAGAAAAATGTTTTAAAATAGCGGAAATATTTTCAGACCTGCAATTAGCCGACATAAATCCAGATGAATTATTTACGCACTAGCTTTGTGCTAGAGACTCGAAGAATGATGTTTAGATAATTCGTCTATAACTTAATGCTTCGGATATGTGATCTACTCCTATGGAATCTGCTCCGACTAAGTCTCCTAATGTTCGGGCTAATTTTACGATTCTATAATATCCACGGGCAGAAATTTTGGATTTATCAACACATTTGTACAAAATTTCCTTTGCGGAATCGGTGAGGTAGCGTTCTAATTCGTGGCCGTCTGCTTCTGAATTCGTTATAATTGAAGATTCTTTATAGCGGTCGGATTGAATTTCTCTTGCTCCTATTACTCTGTTTTTGATGGATGACGATTTTTCTATATCATCTCCATTTTGAATGAAATCAGCAACTCTTACGTCGGGGACTTCAACAAACATATCAATTCTATCCAGTAGGGGCCCTGATATTTTTCTTAAATAATCTTTGCCACACTTTGGAGCAAGATTGCATTCTTTACTTTCATTTCCCAAATATCCACAGCGACAAGGGTTCATCGCGGCTATTAGTTGAATTTTAGCCGGATATGTCACGTGGCTACTGGCGCGGGCGATGGTGATTTTTCCAGTTTCAAGAGGCTGTCTCAGAGATTCTAAAGCCGATCTAGAAAATTCCGGCAATTCATCAAGAAATAGAACACCACGATGGGCAAGAGAAATTTCTCCGGGTTTGGCATTGGTTCCACCACCAATGAGAGCAACCATTGACGCCGAATGATGCGGAGAGCGGTAGGGCCTTTCGGTAATCAGTCCAACGTTTGTCATTTGCCCCGCAAGGCTATGAATCATTGTAACTTCCAGAGCTTCCTCAGCGGTTATTGGCGGAAGAATACCTGGAATTCTGGATGCTAACAACGATTTTCCAACTCCGGGAGGTCCCAGCATTAGCATGTTATGCGCACCTGCGGCTGCAATTTCCATAGCACGCTTGGCTACTATCTGTCCTTTTATGTCACTAAAACAGCCGAAATCCGTTGATTTTATTGTTCGTTCGGAGTGTAACGCAGTAATCCTTGGAAGAATTTGTTCTCCTTTAAAATGATTTACCAGGGATAATAAACTTTTGGGAGCCAATATTGCGTTTTCTCCTGCCCAAACGGCTTCCTGAGCGCATTCTTCCGGACATATGAGAATCCTATTCTGTGATTTTGCACAAATTGCAGCAGGTAAAACGCCGGGGATTTTCGTAACTATTCCACTGAGAGATAATTCTCCAACCGCAAGAACATTGGCTATGTCCTCCTGTTGAATTACATTCATTGCGGCCAAAAGGGCTATTGCTATTGGAAGATCGTAATGGCTACCTTCTTTTTGAACGTCTGCCGGAGCTAAATTTACAGTAATTCTTTTGGCTGGAAGAGAAATACCCATGGAAAACAAGCACGCTCGTATTCTTTCGCGCGATTCTGCCACGGTTTTATCTGGTAATCCTACAATGGTGAAGGCAGGTACTCCGTTCAGCATTTGAATCTGAACTTCTATCTCTATGGTGGAAATCCCAATGAATGAAACTGTTTTTACATTGGCATGCACTAATTTTTCCTGTCTTTATTTAGTCTTATATAGGCGACAACTTTCTCAACTCCAGAAGTTGTTCTTGCATGATTTAAAACCACGTCCCTCTCATAACTCGATTGAGCAGTTCCGCAAATGTAAACAATTCCTTTAACTGTTGTAACGTCATAATTTAAAGATGAGACATTTCCATCAAATAATAATGAACTTTTAACCCTGGATGTTATGGTTGAATCTTTAGCAAAATCCGAAGCGTTCGGAGATTCTTGTACTTTTATTTCGTTGAAAATTTCTTCATAGCCTTTTACGCTTTTTACTATTTGAATTGCCCTCTCTCGTTTGGAATCATCGTCCATATATCCGATTACGACCACCATTCCATGCTTTACAGCCAGCTCAATTCTGTCGAATAAGTCTTTATCTTGGCTGAATAGCGCGTGATTTATTTTTGTTTGTAGTTCTGTATCAGAAATGCTTCCGGAGATTCCTTTTTGATTGCGGACCGAGGTAGTGCCAAGGGCTGCGGTTCCTCCAAAGGCCAGGGTTACAGGATCACATGCTCCACAAAAGAACAATGCCCCCAATGCGCAAGGGTAAATTATTTTCATTCTACACTCCAAATACTGTTAACGAATCCGCCGGCGATTGTAGCATCTTTGACTAAAGAGTACCAGATAAGTAATCTGTTTTTTCAATCGGAGATTTAAGCGCAAGTTTGTTTTTGCATGGAAGGTATGAGGAATGGAAAAGCGAAGATTTGGGAGTGCTGTGTTTTACCAAATATATTGCTGTCCATAAACAAGACTCCGCCGATGTAATGAATTGAAGCGATATATTGAATTCCGGAAACGCTATTTTCTCATTCTGAATATCGGCGGAAATTTACATATATCTCTTGTGAGTCAGCAGACTTAAAATTTTGGCAATTGCTGATTTTGTGTCTTTTCTATGCACCACCATATCGATCATTCCATGTTCCATAAGATATTCGGACCTTTGAAATCCTTCGGGAAGTTTTTCTCGAATGGTTCCTTCTATTACTCGGGGACCTGTGAAAGCAATAATAGCTCCAGGTTCGGCAATATGAATGTCTCCCAACATTGCAAAGGAGGCGGACACTCCTCCAGTTGTGGGGTTTGTGAGAAGTACAATATACGGCAACTCAGCCTCTTTAATTTTATTAACGGCGGCAACGGTTCTTGGCATCTGCATAAGAGAGAAAATTCCCTCCTGCATTCTTGCTCCTCCGGAACACGTAACGACTAGAAATGAATACCCTCTCGATGCAGCTAAATCTGCTCCCGCTATAAATCCTTCGCCGACAGCAGTTCCCATCGATCCGCCCATAAAATCGAAATCAAAAAACACGGCGACCGTTTTGTGGCCACCAATTCGGCCGTAGCCGACGATAATCGCATCTTCTTCTCGCGTATTTTCACGTGATAACTTTAAACGGTCCACATATCGTTTATTATCTTTAAATTTTAGCGGATCTTGCATCGGAGATTGATATTGTATTTTTGTAAATTCTCCGGAGTCAAATAGATTTTTAATTCGCTCATCAACGCTAAGCTGCAAATGGCAGTCACAATGCGGACAAACTCTCAAATTAGCGTCAAGCTCTTTATAGAAAACCATTTGCTCACAGTCGGGATTGGGACACTTTTTCCACAAATTATCAGGAACATTGTTGCCGACTAACGCACGAATTTTTGGACGAACGAAATTAGTAAGCCAATTCATGGCTAATTCCTTTCGCTAATTGCTCGCCCGTTGACCATATCCTTTAATTGTCTTCCGGCTTTAAAAAATGGAACTTTTTTTTCATGGACTATTACTTTTTCTCCGGTTTTTGGATTTCTTCCTTCGGATCTTTTCCTTTTTCTTATGCAAAACGATCCAAATCCCCGTAATTCGACACGCCCACCGTCTCTAAGCGTATTTACGATACTGTTAATGACAATGGAAACAACTTTTTCCACATTTCGAATGTGCATATAAGGATAAATAGCTGAAATTCTTGCAATTAAATCTGATCTAGTCATGCTTCCCTCTAAAAAGATATATTAAAACGCTAAAATACCATAATAACGCTAACTATCTATGTACTTTATTGGTGAGTATTATATAAATAAACTATGAAAAGCACAAAATTTTTTTCTTACGATTCTATGGGAAACGATTCCATCGTTAAAATGCTTCCGGACGTTCTGCAGAAATTACAAAGCCTTATATCCGATAAAAAAGTTCTGTTCATAGGTTTTGAAGGGGGTATGCTCGACGCTCTTAACAATGGCAAACTATATTATGCGGTTCCATCAATGTATCAAATTGTGCGCTGGCCTCGGATTCGCCCGTTTAAAACGGTTGTAATTGACATCGACGCTTTTCCATTTACTGCGAGTGTTTTTGATATGGTGATAGTCAATCATTATCTGGAATTTTCCAGCAAAAATATAAAATTTCTAAATGAAATTTTTCGAATTTTAAAGCGAGATGGGAAATTCATAACAATTGCCCTCAACGATCGGAGTTTGAATCGCAAGAAATTTCACCCAAAGATTAAAGCGCTAAAAGATATTATCATTGATATTTCTGAAGCGTCGTTTCATATATCCAATATTTGGGGAACCAATAAAAACGCCAGATTTCTATCATGTAATTTTGATTACAGGCAGGATAAATATAGCAAAATGCTAATCGGATTCTTTCGCTTGTTGTCGGACGTCGTAGTAATAACCGCAGACAAGACAGATCTAGTTTCGGAGACGGTTTCCGAATTTAAAGAAAGATATGAAATGGTCTAAACCATGCCAGAATTATTAAGCTGTATCACATTAGTTGTTTGTTTTTTCACTATTTTAATAATGGTAAGATTTTTTGGAAAAAATGGTCTGTTCGCCTACGCTTCCGTCGCAGTGATCGCATCCAACATACAAGTTTTAAAACTTACGAAATATTCTGCGATGGAGCATCCCATTGCTTTGGGAACGGTGTTATTTTCCACTATTTTCGCCGTCGATAATATACTTACCGAGTATTTTGGTGCTCAAACTGCGCGCAAATGCGTATGGATAAGTTTTGCATGTTATTTATTTTTCACATTGGTTATGAAGATAGCTATTTTACATCCTGTGATCGAACATGGCGAATGTATAAATCTACATGGGGAGTTGAAAAAAATATTCTCCCCCTGCTTCGTATTTTTTATTTCAAGTTTAGTGTCGTATATTACAAGTCAACAAACGGATATATATATTTTCTCTTCGTTGAAAAAATTAACAAAAGGTAGGTACGTTTCTTTTAGATCGCTAGTTTCCATGGCGATTTCCACGTTTATGGATAATTTTATTTTTTCTGTTTTGGTTTGGGTGATTTTTGCGGATCACCCGATAGGCATGCAATCTCTCTGGAATACCTATATATTTATTGCATGGATAATTAGATTAATCATTGCTGTTTCTTGTGTTCCTCTAGTAAGATTATCCGGTACTTTGATGCGCTAAGGAAAACCTATGTATAAAAATTTCGGTTTTAGTGTTGTCGATTTGTTTGAAAAATCGAGAGTTGGTATTTTGAAAACGCCTCATGGAAAAATTAAAACGCCCGCTTTTATTTTTTGCGGAACTAAAGCAAGCGTCAAAGGAATTTCACCGCAACAGCTGCAGGAAACAAAAGCGCAAATTATATTATCGAACACATACCATCTATTTTCCTATCCCGGAGCTGAGCACATAAAAAAACTAGGAGGTCTACATAAATTTATGGGATGGAATGGACCGATGCTTTCCGATTCTGGCGGGTTTCAAATATTTAGCCTCGGACACGGAGCGGTTGCGGACGAAATAAAAGGAAAACGCTCGAGGGCGTCCACTTTGGTAAAAATAGATGAACAAGGAGCATTTTTTAGATCCTATTGGGATGGCAACATGCAATTATTAACTCCCGAAAAATCTATTGAAACCCAAAGGGATCTGGGGGCCGACCTCATTGTCTCTTTTGATGAATGTACTCCCTACCATAGCGATAAAAAGTATACCGAGCAATCCATGGAAAGATCACATCGTTGGGAAAAACGCTCGCTGGATGAATTCGCTAGAAAAAACGATTTTACACAAGCTCTGTATGGAATAGTGCAGGGAGGGGTGTATCAAGATTTAAGAAAACGTAGCGCAGAATTTATCAGCGACAAGCCGTTTTTCGCTACCGCCATTGGAGGAACTCTTGGATCGACTAAAACACAAATGTACGAAGTTGTGGAAATGGCAACGAACGGACTTTCTCTCTCTAGACCGATTCATCTCCTCGGTATCGGAGGTATCGTTGATATTTTCAAATGCGTGGAACTGGGGATCGATACTTTCGACTGCGTTCATCCAACGAGAGTCGCAAGACACGGTGGAGCCCTTGTGAAACCCCAACATAGAGATAATAAAACAAGAGAACATATAAATTTAAAAAGATCAGAATATGCGACGGACGATAATCCCATTGAGCCGGACTGCGATTGCTCGACTTGTAAAAACTTTTCGAAGGCATATCTGCATTATCTACTGAAAGCTAACGAGCTTCTCGCTCCATCGGCGATTACCGTTCATAATGTCCGGTTTATGAACAAGCTAATGGAAGAAATTCGCGAAGGAATTTCAAATAAAAATTTGGAATATGTAAAAAATAAATGGCGTTAAAAAAAGTAACTTTTCTATTTTTGGTTTTTGTCTGGAATGCTTTTTCCTACGAACCATCATTTCACGATTTTCGATACAATGTCGATATGGTTGTAACAAAGGACCAGAATTTTGTGGAATCTTTTACGGATCTGATTTCGGAATCGGCAATAGTTACTGATATCAAACGATTGCGTATTTTTTCTCAGCAGGATAAACCGATTAGCAACATGAGAGCGTTGAAGGATAGAATAACCAACGACATCACGGTGATGTACCAAAAAGCTCATATCTATGGATTCTATGGGGTAGACATTTCTTATAAAATTTATATCGGCGATTCGAAAAATGTCACCGTAAAAATGCATGTCGATCTAAAGAAAAAATTTAAACTCAAACTCAATGTTAACTATATAAATCAAGATGAAGAATTCAATAAACGTCATCGAGAGATTTTGCAAAAGGATTTGCTAGGGTTTAAAGCCTCCGTTGAAGAAATAAAATCTTTCATAAAAATCGCGGTTAATAATTTACAGCGGGATGGTTTTTTTAAACCGGAACTGATCGAGAAAAAGGTTCAAATCCATCATGAGACACATGAGGCTGTTTTAAATCTAGTTATTAATCCCGGACGGAAAGTCTTTTTTTCCGATGTCGAAATAAAATCATTTTCGGGCATAGACGACGACTTTATAAAAAACAGAATTAGTTGGCAGAAGGATGAAATTTTTGATATAGCGAAAGTCGAATCGACTACGGAAAACCTGAAAAACTCTCAGATTTTTTCTAAGGTAAAGATAAAACCCAATGAAAATGCCATTCAAAATGACAAAATTCCAATGATAATCGAGTTACAGGAAGATAAAAAACATACCATCGACATAAGTCTGTTGTATTCGGGAATGCGCAATATGAATTTTGAAAAAAGATCCGAAACCCAAAAAAGATTAAAATCCATAATAGCGAGGATTGCCTGGATAAACTACAATGCCTTCGAAGGTGGAGAAAAACTAAGTTTTACCATCGAAGGTACTCCCATGAGGGTAAAAGAAAAAAGAACGGACTACGCCTTTGAAGTTGCTATGTCTCAGCCGGACGTCTTTATGAAAAACAATACGGCAGACTATTCCGTCTCACGCAGACAGGAGCTAACGAACGTTTTCTTTAGGAAGAGCGACGAGGGATCTGTTATCTTTAATTATCCCATATTGGATAATTTTCTAGTAAGAATTGGCGGAAGCGTAGAAAAAAATTACATCGATACGAATAAAGTGTTTTTTTATTCTAAAGATTATGACAATAGATATGATAGTTTTTCAATTCCATTGGAATTGATCATTGATCAAACGGACAATTGGTTAAATCCCACCTCCGGCTATAAAATGGGGATAAAATTTTCGGAAATATTTTTCAAAAATTCCTCCATTAACAGGCTAAAAACGCTGGATGCCAGTTTTTCATATAATTATTCCCTGGACGATTTAAAACGAACTATTTTTTCCTTTAACGTGTTGAGAAAATCCGTTCTCGGACAGAAGATTGATAATATTCCGGTCGACAAAAGAATCTATGCCGGAGGAATGAATTCCGTAAGAGGATATGCCAACCAAATGGCGACGGAGATGGTCGTGGGAGAGAATACTCCGCTGGGAGGAAAATCCTCCCTGGAGTTTAATACCGAAATTCGCAGAAGAATTTCTGAAGATTTTGGTGCCGTTGTGTTTTTTGACGGAGCGAAAGTTTTTCAAAATAAATCATGCTATGACCATTTGAAAACTGAAAAAAAACGCTGGTTTTATTCAGTAGGCATCGGCATAAGGTATTTTACCGGCATTGGTCCTATAAGAGTTGATTTTGCATTTCCAATAAAACGGAGAAAAGGTATCGACTCGAAAATGCAATTTATTATGAGTTTGGGACAGGCGTTTTGAGAATCTTTAGGAAAACATTACTTACGTTACTGCTGACCATTGTAATTTTTGGCGGAATGTTTTTTTTCGATTCTGGGCGGAAATTGCTGTTAACTTTTGCTTCGATCATTTTTCGGACTGAAAATATAGTATTTACTATCGATGGATTGGACAGACGAATAACAAAAATCAGACAAATTCGCATTGCTTCCGGAGGTAAACAATTAATTTTCGACGACATAACGCTTAATAGAAAACGCTTTTTTGATAGATCATCCATCAGTGTGGGCGCTTTTGTTTTTAAAGAATCAATGGAAAAATCCGGCGAAGATAAAACGTTTATAAATCTACTGGCACTGGTACGCAAACTGAGATTCTTTATAAAAGACCTGACAATCGAAAAAGGATCATTAGATATCGGAGAAAAACCTCTGCGAATCAACTTGAGTTACCGATCCGAAAAGGACGAAGATTGTTTGTATTGTGAAATTGCCAGAGGACAGACAGTAAATGCCGTTTGCAAATGGAGAAATGAAAAATGCGCGGAGGTAGTCGTATCTTTCAAAAATATTTTTAATATGAACGGCGATCTACTAATTAAAAATCCGGAAAAAGAAACGACGACGTACGAATTTATGGCTTTGAATGATCAAATGAAAATCATAGCCAAAGGTAACTGTAAAAATTTAATGTCCGATATAAAAATTGATGCGGCCACCGCCGAATATGGAAACATTGTCTGTCGTTGTTCCGGAAATATATATCCGACAAAGCGAAACGCGGTTCTTCAGGCAAAAATCAATTGGGAACAGTCGCCGCATTTCAACTCTATGCCTTCGGATATTATTCAAAACTTTAAAAACATTACCGGATACGCGAAAGTCGATTTTAATTTTGTTGAAAGATTACAGTATCGTGCGGATATTGTTTTTAAAAAATTCGAAACTCCAGTGGGACGTTTGAATTGCGTTAGCGAAAACTATAAAACAAAAATCGTTGGCGATATCGGCTGGATAAAGATCTTTGGCTTGGATTTTTCGGATTTAACTGGCGAAATCGACGATGAAAAACAATCAAAATTAAAATTATCGGGCAAAAATTTCGAAATATCCGCAAATATAAAATTCGGAGATCGCATCTTGGTGGAAAAAATCAATCTCACAAGCGCTAAAGGATTTTTAAAATCTTCAAAACCATTTTTCATTACAGATAATCCCGATTGTTCTTTTGATTTTGATTTCAATCAACTGGATTTTTGGAACAAAATCATTCCCATCTCGGGACAAGGCTCCGGTAGCTTCTCTCGCAAAAACGGCGTCTTTTGCGGAAAGTGCGAATTCCCAAAACTCAATCTGAAAAATTGTGAATTTCATTCATTGAAAATTTTCGGAAACGAAAAGGACATCCAAATAACGGCTCAAAATGTGGATGTTTTCGGTGCAAAACTTAGTGATTCAAACCTGAAAATATCAGACGGACATTTTAATTTGTTCGGCAAAGTAAACGGTAGCGGCGGATTGAAAGCCTCTGGAGAAATTGTAAAATTTTTTCAAAAAGTATCTCTTAAACACTGCGAAATTATATTTCCGCAGGATAAAACTAAGTTCGAGATATATGTAGCGGACACGAAATCAAGCGCCCAAGAAGTTCGTTGCGTTCTGGCGGACAAAAGAAAGTCCGGAGAAGCTAAAATAAAAATCCAATCCCAAGAAACAATTTGTGATTTTAAAACCTTTTCGGTCGAAAGGTTTATGAAATTGTTCAACCGTAATGTTCCCGATTGCCGATTAGACGGGACCATAAAGCTAAAAGAAGAAAATGGAATTTTTACCGGAGAGGGGGCATTGTTTCTCTCTAATTTGCTTGCTCACAAGCAAAAACTGGCGATCAATTTGAACCTTTCCGGCAAAGGAGCAAAAATCGACGTGAATTTCAAGAATAATAAAGATTCCATAGATGTTTTCACATTTCTGCCGATTAATTTAAAAAGCGATGGATCCATGGTAAGAAACTTACATGCCAATACGCTGGATTGCCATATGATGGCCAATGCTAGTCTTGAAAAGTCGCTGGAATTGCCAGATAATTTGGATTTGCGAGGCAATTTAAATTGTGATTTACGCATAACCGGAAGTTTTGAAAACCCTGCCGTTTCAGGAAAAGTACAGTTGCACAGAATGTACTTGGGCATAGGTGATATTTTATTGAGAAACGGCACCATCTCTTTAGTTGGAAATGGAAAAAATATTGATGTGTTACGGGCTGAATTCGTCGATTATAAAGGGAAAAGAGCGACGATTTCCGGAAATGGGGCATTATTCTTTAGGGGAACAATCCCCGATATAGACTCCAATCTCCAGCTAAAATTTGATAATTTCACTCTTTTCGATTCAGACGATTTAAAAATTACAGTAAAAGGGAACGGATCCATGACTGGTTCAATTAACGATATGATCATTAGAGGAGACATTGTCGTTCCTAAATGCGAGATACATAATTTCGCTTCAGATGACCTTTTAAAAGGACTAGATCTCCAAATAGAAAATGATACTTACCTCCGCAAGGATAAAAAAGAACAGGATAAAAATTATTTTTTCAGATACGATGTTTTGTTGCGCTGCGAGAGTATAAAATTTGCTGGAAGTATTTTTGAGATGTATCTAAGGGGGGACTTGCAATTATCTTCTTACCAGAATAAAGGAACTTTAATTGGAGAGCTAAAGCTGTATGGGGGGAAGCTGGATCTATTTGGAAAGCGAATGAATTTCACCCAAGGAAATGTGATATTCCTTCGGGAATTTCCATTCGATCCACGAGCGTTATTCGTTTGTAAGAAAAATTTTAGAGATATGAGTGTCGAACTAAATATAAAAAGCGCTCCCGAGAAGGCAGTATCTTTGAATTTGCATTCCGTGCCGAGTTATAAGCAGGACGTTATTCTATCAAAAATGCTATTTGAGAAGGAATCTCAATATTTAACGATTAGTGAAGCGGCTCAGCTGGCTCACGCAGTCGCCAGTCTTAATCGAGGCGGATACGTTTTTTCTGTGTTAAACACATTTCAAAACCTGGGGGTAATTGATAACATTTCATTTGCTAGTTCAGATAGAGAATCTAGTTCTCTGTATTCGAATTCACAGGATACGTCGGCTCGAAATAACGTAAATATAAGCGCTGGAAAATACATTCATGATAACGTCTACATAAGCGTCAATAAAAAAAGCGAAGGAGCAAGCTTCGACGTAGATTTCGCTATCACTCCGAGAATCTCTATAAAAGCTAATACCAGCGGAGAAGCCGGCATTAGTTGGAAATATAGATACTAGTCTAGAGTCGCTAAATTGAGCGTACAGCTGAATAAAAAGGCGCACAGGCAGCTGAATAAAACTAAATACTTATTGAAAAATTCCTCGCAAACGGGTAAACTCGAGGTAATTAAACAGGTGGAATTTCATATGGCAGGTAGCATTAATAAAGTTATTCTAGTTGGAAATCTTGGGAAGGATCCCGAAATTAGATCAACGCAGGATGGTTCGAAGGTCGCTTCTTTTTCAGTTGCGACGTCTGAATATTGGAAGGACAAAGTATCCGGAGAAAGAAAAGACAAAACCGAATGGCACAGAGTGGTGATATTTAATCCGAATCTAGCGGATATATGTGAAAAATATCTACATAAGGGATCAAAGATATACGTCGAAGGTCAATTGCAAACCAGAAAATGGCAAGATCAAAGTGGCAATGATAGATATTCAACGGAAGTGGTTCTTTCGAAATTTCGTGGAGAGCTGACTTTATTAGATTCCCGTTCGGAGGGCTCATCTTCGGCGGATACAACACCAGTGGATGATAGATCAGAGCCAGCTAGAATCGATGACGATATCCCGTTCTAATACTGAAGCGCTAATCCTAATAAATAGCGGAGACTTTTTGTGACAATCGAAATTGAAGGAATAGTTCCTGTATCGCTTGAAGAAGAAATGAAGCGATCATATTTGGACTATGCTATGAGCGTCATAATATCAAGAGCTCTTCCGGATGTAAGAGATGGTCTAAAGCCGGTCCACAGACGAATCATATACAGCATGACGGAATGTGGATACGATTATAACAAACCGTTTCGCAAATCAGCGCGTATAGTCGGTGACGTCATTGGAAAGTATCATCCTCACGGAGATTCTGCGATTTATGAATCAATGGTTCGTATGGCCCAACCGTTTTCCATGCGGGATGTTTTGATTAATGGCCAGGGAAATTTTGGATCGATGGATGGAGATTCCGCTGCCGCCATGCGCTACACGGAGGCGAGACTTTCCAAAATTGCGCATTCGCTGACGGAAGATCTTTATTGTGATACTGTGGATTTTCAACCCAACTATGATGAATCTCTGCAGGAGCCAGTATTACTTCCGGCTCGCTTTCCCAATCTGTTGATCAATGGAGCTGGTGGAATCGCCGTGGGCATGGCGACCAATATTCCAACCCATAATTTAGGCGAGGTGATAGATGCCTGTGTCATGCTGATCGATAATCCAGATGCAACCATAGAAAATATCGCTTCCGTGATTAGGGGACCTGATTTTCCTACCGGCGGGTCGATCATTGGTCGCAGCGGAATCCTTTCGGCATTTAAGACAGGACGTGGCTCCGTAATAATACGCTCACGCACGCAAATTGAGGAAGTACGCAAGGACCGTCAAGCCATTGTAGTTACGGAAGTTCCATATCAAGTTAACAAAGCTAGATTAATCGAAAAAATTGCAAGTCTAGTCAACGAAAAAGTCCTGGAGGGAATTGCCGATTTGCGCGATGAGTCCGATCGAGACGGTGTTCGCGTTGTGATCGAGCTAAAAAAAGATGTGAATGCCGATATCATTTTGAATCAATTATACAAAAATACAATGCTTCAAACATCTTTTGGAATTAATATGCTGGCGCTGCATAATGGTCGTCCCAAGCTGATGAATCTGATGGAGATTTTGAATGCCTTCATTGAATTTCGCAATGAAATTGTAGTTCGTCGAACGCGCTTCGAATTGAATAAAACGCGGGATCGGGCCCATGTGTTGATCGGCCTCGCCATAGCGGTTGCCAATATTGATGAAGTGATCAAAATTATTAAGGATAGCGACGATCCGGCCTCCGCCAAGAAGGTTCTTATGGAGATAGATTGGTCAGCGATGCATATCGAACCGCTTATTCAATTGGTAAATGATCCGAATAGTATCTACTCCAATGGAAAATGTCGATTGACGGACGTTCAGACTCAGGCAATTCTGGATTTAAAGTTGCACAGACTAACGGGACTTGAAAGAACGAAGATTTCCGACGAATTAAATCAACTGGCGAAAAAAATAAAGGATCTTTTGGATATACTGGGATCGAAAGACAAGGTTCTGCAGATTATTCGGGATGAGTTAATAAAAATAAAAGAAGAATTCGCAACTGCACGTAAAACCTTGATAGAAGAGAGTGAAACCAATCTAGAAGATGAAGATTTTATCCAGAAAGAAGAGATGGTCGTTACCATAAGTCATAGCGGATATATTAAAAGAGTTCCGCTCAGCACTTATCGCGCACAAAAACGAGGTGGAAAAGGAAAAATGGGCATGACCACGAAAGATGAAGATTTCGTGCATGATCTTTTTGTAGCCAGTACTCATACCCCAGTTTTATTTTTCTCAACTGCTGGTATTGTTTATCAAATGAAGGTCTACAAGCTTCCGCTCTCTTCTTCGCAATCAAAAGGAAAGGCCCTGGTGAATCTGTTCCCCATAAAAGCCGACGAAGCTTTGTCCACCGTTCTTGCTCTACCGGATGACGAATCCACATGGGACTCCTATGACATAGTGTTTGCAACTTCTCACGGAAGCATAAGAAGAAACAAATTGACGGATTTCATAGATATAAGATCCAATGGAAAAATTGCGATGAAGCTGGAATCGCATGAGAAGTTAATCGCAGTTGCTCTATGTAAAGAAAACACTGACATATTAATCTCATCGAAATTGGGAAAGTGTGTTAGATTTCCAGTGAGTGATCTGCGAGTTTTCAATAGTAGATCGTCAACAGGAGTGCGCGCGATAAAACTGATAGGGGATGATGAAGTTATATCGATGGCCGTCATCAATAATGGAACGTCGAACGCTCAAGAGCGTGAAGAATATTTAAAATACTCTAATTGGTTCAAAAGAAGTAGCGAAGAAATTGTCCAGGATCAAATGATGGTGGTTCCGGCAAAGTATGAGGAAATGAAAAAGGTCGAGCAGGTACTTCTCACCATCACGGAAAACGGGTTTGCCAAGAGAACTTCTTCTTTTGAATATAGAACCTGCAGCCGTGGAACACAGGGCGTCAAGAATATCGAAATGAATTCTAAAAATGGAAAGGTTGTGGCAGTCTTTCCGGTTGAGGAAACGGATGATGTAATGTTGGTTACTAATAGCGGTAAGCTCATTCGTTGCCCGATTAATAGTGTTCGGATTACGGGAAGAGCAACGCAGGGAGTTATACTGTTCCGAGTAGATAGGGGCGAAAAAGTCGTATCCGCCGCTAGATTGGTTGATAGTGATTAGGGCGAGTAAAAATGGCATCTATAATTTTAAAAAATGTTAGCAAATGTTTTAAAGATAGTCAGGTTATAAAAAATGTAAGTCTAACTATGGAGGATGGTGAATGCACCGTGCTTGTTGGACCATCAGGCTGTGGCAAATCAACAATATTGAGAATCATTTGTGGATTAGAGGATGTGGATTCTGGAGAAGTTTTCATTGGAGATAAATACGTAAATGATATTCCTCCGGCCAGCAGAGGAATTGCTATGGTATTTCAGTCCTATGCGCTATATCCTCATATGACCGTTTTCGAAAACATGGCATTTGCTTTGCAGGTGCGGAAATTGAGAAAAGATGAAATCGAAGAACGCGTTATGAATGCTGCAAAAATTTTAAAAATCGATCACCTTTTGCACAGAAAACCCAAAGAACTTTCTGGAGGACAGAGACAACGTGTTGCCATTGGGAGGGCAATAGTAAGAAATCCGTATGCCTTTCTATTTGATGAGCCGTTGTCGAATTTAGACTGCGCTCTACGATGTCAAATGAGATATGAGCTTGCAAAATTAAAGGCGCAATTGAACACCACCATGATATATGTTACCCATGATCAGGCAGAAGCGGTTACTCTGGCGGATAAAATAGTCGTCATGAGAGACGGTTCGGTGGAACAAGTCGGTTCTCCCCAGAAATTGTATAATTCTCCGGTAAATACTTTTGTGGCCAAGTTTATAGGATCTAGCGAAATGAATATTTTTCAAGTTTCTTTTATGGGTAATGAGGGGAAGTTATCCGTATTTAAATTACAAACGGGAACGCAGATATCATTACGAACAAGAAATGACGTAGAATATGATGTGAATAAAAAATACTATTTTGGAATACGGCCTGAAGATATTGAGATTTTAAAAAACGAGGTGCTTTTTTGGGGTAATAAATTGGATGGAACTATTTCTTTATCTGAAAATCTCGGCGGAGAAGGATTTATACACGTATGCCTAAAAGATGGGCTTCCTCTTACCATAAAATCTAAAAAAAATATTACCGAGCGCGTTGGCAGCAATATTAAGTTGGGTTTTAGCGTTGATAACTGCTATCTATTCGATGAAAACGAAAACACTATCCAGGGCGTCGATGAAAATCTCTCTTCAGATGCGACCCAAAAAACAATTTCCTAAATTAAAAAAATTACACCTCAGGAAGACGGCATAAGTCATTGATTTTCGTCAATGCTTCGTTGATGGATAATGTTTCCTGCTCTCCGTCCAAATATCTCAGAGTTAAACAACGCTTTTGCGCTTCTTCTGCGCCTATTATGGCGATAATGGGAATTTTTTCCATGATGCAATTTCTTATTTTGTAGGAAATTTTTTCGGGGCGCAGATCGAGTTCTGCTCTTATGCCGTTTTTATCGAATGTCTGAAAAATTTCCTTGGCGTAATCGTCGAGATCATTGGTGATGGTGGCTAATACCAACTGAACAGGACTTAACCAAAGAGGAAGCTTACCGGCATAGTGCTCCAGTAGAATTCCAATAAATCTTTCTAGAGAGCCTAAAACAGCTCTATGTAGCATAATCGGTGGGTGCTTTTGACCATCTTCTCCTATGTAGGTGGCTCCTAATTTTTCCGGCAATTGAAAATCAACTTGCAAAGTTCCGCACTGCCATTCTCGTCCTAATTTATCATTTAACACGAATTCCAGTTTTGGGCCGTAGAAAGCGCCTTCTCCTTTATTGATTGTAAACGTTAATCCGGCGTCCGAAGTCGCTTTTTTTAGAAGGTCTTCGGAAAGGTCCCATATTTCGTCGGATCCTGTTCTTTTTTCCGGACGATCCGAGAATTTTACACTGAAGGATTCAAATCCCAAATCTTTATACACTTTCGCCAATAGCAGACAGAATTTTTTAGTTTCCGAATTGATTTGATTGGGGGTGCAGAAAATATGCGCGTCGTCCTGGGTAAATCCGCGAACTCTCATTACTCCATAAAGCGCTCCGGAGGGTTCATTTCGGTGGCAGCATCCAAACTCTGCCATTCGAAGTGGAAGATTGCGATAGCTTTTTGTTCCTTGCTTGAAAATCTGGACAGCTCCCGGACAATTCATAGGTTTAATAGCTAAAATCCTATCTTCTGATTCCGCAATAAACATATATTCACGATATTTATCCCAGTGACCAGATGCTTCCCAAAGAGATCGATCGATCATCTGCGGCGTGCAAACTTCGACATATCCATCTTTGCGAATGCATCTTCTCATGTAATTCTTCAAAACATTGTATATGGTCCAGCCTTTAGGATGCCAAAACACACATCCTGGAGATTCGTCCTGCATATGGAAAAGGTCCATGTCCTTTGCAATCTTTCGATGATCTCTTTTCTCAGCTTCCTCTAGATTTTGCAAATGAGTATCGAGTTCTTTTTTTGAAAACCACGATGTAGCATAAATTCGTTGTAACATTTCACGCTTAGAATCTCCTCTCCAATAGGCTCCGGCTATTTTCATCAACTTGAAATGAGTAGACGCTGATCCAGTTTTCGGCAAATGAGGGCCGCGGCATAAATCGACAAATTTGTCCTCATGCCAGTAGAGAGTTACGTCTTCCGCGTCTAGATCACGAATCAATTCCACCTTGAACGGTTCATTCATGGCGGCAAATAATTCAATCGCAGCGGATTTTGATAGAATCTCTCGCTTAATTCGATAATCAGCCTTGATAATTTCTCTCATTTTTTTCTCTATTTTATCGAAATCATCGGGAGTTATAATGTGATCACAGGAGATATCGTAGTAAAATCCATCTTTTATGACCGGACCAATGGCTATTTTAGCATTTGGCCATATTTCCTTTAGGGATTGTGCCATGATGTGCGATGTTGTATGCCTCATAATTTCAAGTGCCATCGGGTGGGCTTCCGTGATAAATTCCACGTCAGCAGTTTCTTCAACACAATTAGAAAGATCAAATGCTGTTTCATCAATAATCATGGCAATTGCTTTTTTGGCGCCATTACGCTTTGCTAACTCAAATCCAGAAATTTTATTACACATAGTCTTACTCAAAATTCGCAATTCTCCATCTTATATCTATAGGAACTCATTAGGCAACAAGATATAATGCGGATGTAAATAGCAAACAAAATCTGTCTATAGCCATCTGTAGTAAATTTTTCGCAAAATTTATTCATATTAGCGACATAGTCCCTAAAATGTTTGAGAGAAGATTTATTATTTTATTTGTATTTTACGCTTCCGCATTGTAACGACCAAATTTTTGTTTTTCATACGAACAGGATCTAACTAATTTTAACTAATTAAAAGTTTTCTCATTTATATTTTTTAAAAGTTGTTCCGCATTTTTCCTGCCCCGAGCAGCCGCTTTCTTTAGCAAATTTTTGGCCTCATTTATGTTTTTTGTACAGATTGCACCGTCGAGATAGTGCTGGGCTAGAAGTAACTGGGATAAGTCATAGTTATGTAAGTATGCCGCTTTTTTCAACAATTGAAGATACTTAGGGATATTCTTTTCTACCCCAAGTCCTTCATAATAATAAATGGCCATCTCATGAATTGCCGGGTAATAATCTTGTTCTATGGCTTTTTCCAGCCACAGGCGAGCTTTTTCATAACTTTGCGGAATCCCAGCCTGTCCATATTCATATGCTAATGCAATACGATAGCTAGCGTAACCGGACCAGTTTCTATCATTTTTTTGCGACGCCATTGTGAGCCATTTCAGTCCCTCTTTTCCACTAGGAGTCATGTCATTAGCTGTGCACATAATTGGAAATGACATAGCAAACCCCTTTATGTAATACCTGCCGATTTTACATTGCGCTTCTGTATCTCCTTCCTGAGCTAATTTTAAAAATTTATCGGCATTCCTTTTTAATCTCATTATATTTAGGAAGAACAACAACGATAATTCCCAGTCTTTTTCTGTTATTTTCAAAACTTTTTCGATGGCTTGATCAACCTGTTCTTTATTATTTTTTAATTGCTTTAGGAGAAGCTCTTCTATCTCTTTTTTGTGAGTCTTCAGAAGATTTCTCACGATAACCAACAAGCGGGAAGAAACTTGAATCGTTTCATTCGCTGCCGGAACACCATCTTTCGATTCACTTTTTAATCTTTGAAAAATGGGATTAAAGTTTTCTAAGTAATTTTTACAAAGCTCGTTTCCATTTTTTAAGCCATCTAAAAATCGATCGAAAATTTCAGAAGCAAGTAAAACTCCTATCTGATGTTCTAATTTTTCTTGTAAAAGGTCTTGCTCACACTTTATAAGTGACACACGTTCGTCTATGAAATCTTCATATTCATCAGCGGGAGCTATCTGATTTTCAGAAAGTTTTATCAACACGCTTGCGCCGAGACACACCAGAAATGCTATGATTATTTTTCCATTCTTCTTTCTGGACGGCCTGCACGTGCCTCTCACGCCGATCATGTGTTTCTCTTTTTATTGACTAATTTTTTGGTCAAGAATCTATTTGATTTTGGCTTCTTTGAATAGTACATGCTTACGAATGACCGGATCGTATTTCTTCATTTCCATTTTTTCCGGTTGTTTGCGTGGATTTCTCTTTTTTACGTAAAAAAAACCAGTATCAGCCGTACTGAGTAACTTCACTGTCATCGCTGCAGTTTTTGCCATGATCAACCCTTGTAAAATTCTCTAGAAATTATATGTAATCTAGCTCGAAAAATCAAGAAGCAAATTGTTCGTTTAGAATTTTCTTATCGAAAGAGTTATCTTTATCTAGTAGTAATGTAAGAACAGTATCTTTGTCTTCAAAGACTCTTACTTTGACAACTTGCCTAAATTCAATGTAATCTGCAACTGCGCAAACGGGTCTTTGTAAATTATCAATGACTTCCCAATCCAATATGGTATCTGAAGATAAAATTGCTCCTCGCCAATTTCTTGGTCTGAATGGACTAATCGGAGTGACAGTTATTAATTTTGAGTTCATTGGAATTATTGGTCCAAATGCCGAATAGTTATAGGCAGTACTTCCTAAGGGAGTAGACGATATTAAACCGTCGCAAACTAATTCGTCCATTCTAACAACACCGTTAACTTTTATCCGAATTTTTGCAGATTGATGCGTTTCACGTAGTAGATAAACCTCATTTATGGCAATGCCGTTACATATCTCGCCGTTACTCCTTTCAATTATCGTTTTCAGAGGGTGAAATTTGATATGAACGGCCTGCTGTATTCTTTCCTCAAGATTTTCTTTGGAATAATTGTTTGTTAAAAAACCAATACCTCCACGATTCATTCCGTAGATCGGAATTTTTCTATCGAAATTTTCATGGAACGCTCGCAGAACCATCCCATCGCCTGAAAGAACGACAATACAGTCGGCTTTGTTTATGTCCGCTTGACCGTACTGTTTTACCAAAAGTCGGAATGCACTTTTCGATCTGGAATTTGGAGAACAAACAAAGAATATTTTCATCGCCATGTCCAATTATTGCTTCAATGATATCATATGACAAGATTTTAGCAAATACAGCGATTGGTCAGTCGTCTACTTTTGCAAAGAAGAAATCGATCTTACTAACTCGGATATCTTTTTTCTTACTAAGGGCGCTGTAATTTTGCTATAAGAACGTAATAACTCTGAGGTTTCTTTTTTCTTTGTTAAATCAATTTCATAAATGGGAGTATCACTTTCATTCAGCGATTGAGTATTCTTGTAACCTTCAATAAAATATGATATGTCAACAGACAGAACGTTCGCTATGTTATATAGCGTACTTGCACTAATCCTATTTATACCTTTTTCATATTTTTGAATCTGTTGAAAAGTAATACCAAGATAACTACCTAACTTTTCTTGACTAATACCGAGCGATGTTCTCCGAAATTTCACTCTACTTCCTATATGCGAATCTAGATCATTGCGTAAAGCAATCGTCTTCTGTGCAAAATAGCCCGCCATGCTGATCTCCACTAAAAATACTACAAACACGCACATGTTAACTTAAAAGTTTGTATTTTTCAATTGGAAAAATATTTTCAGGATTCAAAGTTGATAAAATAATTCATATTGTAGAAAATTGTAATTTTTTGATTAATTGCTTAGAATTCAGCAATTACACGGGATGGGCTCGCATGTTTTAACCCAATATTTTTACAACCTTGAATATATAAGAAGGTTAAACCCACTTAATATTTTTATTTATCTGGTCGAAGATTTTCTTCCCTAATTATTCTTTATTAAAAAATAATATTGCCTTTGGCAATATGATTATTTTCCGGTTAACTAAATGGATCAGCACGTTTTTCCTTAGTATATTGAAAAAATATAAACTAATAAGATTGTGGATTCTAAAAATAGAAAACAATTTTCTATTATTAATAGTAAAAAAAAATAAAAACTTGAAGTTGTGTTTTTGATGCAATATTACCTGAAATACCATAACCATAAAAATTCGTGTTTATATATTAATGTGCAGAATACATTTAATCACTAAATCCATCAAACAATCGTAGTTTGACAATCGTCATTGCACCTATGAAAGGCCAAGTACTTGCCAACCAGGATTTTCCACATAATTTTTTACATTTGATAGAAATTCCGACGCCTTTCTTGTGTCAGAAATTCTGTGATCATAGGACAAAGAAATATATAGCATAGGTTTTATTTCCATCCCTTGATCTGTGGCAATTGGCCTATTGTGCATTTTGTGGACACTTAGGGTTGCAACCTGAGGCGGAGTTAGCAAATCAGTTCCTATTAGGGAACCGTAAATTCCAGCATTAATCACCGTAAATGTTCCTCCGGAAACTTCTTCAACGGACAAAGTTCCCTCCATAGCTCTTTTGGAAAGGTGAATCATGGATTTCTCTATTTCAGCAATTGTCAAAACATCTACATTTCTAATGACAGGTGCTGTAATTCCGTCATTTCCACATGTAATAACTGATATGTCAAAATTATTTTTGTAAATTACCTCATCTTCGTGAATATGAGCATTAAAAATACGATATTGTTTCAACGCTGCCACACATGCGGATATAAAAAACGGAGTGAATCCCAATCTTGTGTTGTGTTTTTTTGAAAATGCCGTGCCAAAAGTTTTTTCTAGAGCAAGAATAGCGCTCATATCAACTTCGTTCGATACCGTGGAGATAACCGATGCGTCATATGAATCTCTCATTCTTTCGGATATGCGACTTTTTAGCATATCAATTGGCTCATTATAATCTTCGGGCGATTCAAAGAACTTCGGTTTGTTCCAATTATCTGCATATAGTTCTGAAGCGCTGTCATTACTCTCTATGTTCAATAATTTTTTGATAATTTCAGTCTGCTCTTTAGTCTGATTGTCTTTTTCTTTCATGACTTTTTTGTATAAGTCAGATCTCATCTTAAGATCTTTGTCGCAGGAATTTTTTTCCTGTGGTTTTTTTTCAATTTCCTCTACGATATCCCCACATGCATTTTCGAGAATCTCTCTCCTCAGCAATTTTGCTTCCTGTGACGCCAGCTGGGAGGTGGACTCAATCAATTCTTCGGCCTGTAAATGGGATTTTGCTCGAGCCTCTTTTATTACTTCTTTCACGATGTCAGCCGATTCTTTGGCCGCATATTTGCGAGCAGAATGAATAATATCTTTTTTAATGGCTTTAGCCTCTAACTTTGCTTCATTAATAGACTTTTCAAGAATTTCTTTGGAAAGTTCTTCGGCCTTCAGTTTTGCTTCTTCCTTTGCTTGGGCAATTGCTTCTTGTATTGTGTTTTCCGCCTTAAGTTTAGCTTCCTTTTCGGCATTATTTGCGATTTCATTTTTTATATTTTCCGCTTCGTCGTGCGCTTTTTGCTCGGCTTCCTTTATTAGTTTAGCCTTTGTATTTTCTGCTTCCAAAACCGAACCATCTATGATTTTTTTATGCATTTCTGCGGCGTCTCGGGAGGCTTTTTCTTCGCATTCCTTTAGGATTTTTGCTTTTAGTTCTTCCGCTTGTTGCAGAGCGGCTTTTCGTGTCTCCTCCAGGATTTTTTCCTTTAGTTTAGCGGCTTCTTCTTTAGCTTGATTTTCTGCATTTTTGAGAATATTTAAACATTTCTCTTCGGTGTGTTCGGAAAGTTCTTCTATTATTTCTTCCTCTATTATTGCTTTTTCTTCGGCGATTTCTTTGCCTGATTCTTCATCCAACTTAACGGAAAGACTATATTCTTCATTATTATCATCTAACTCGGACAAAATCTTTTCTTCTTCTTGAATTTGAGTGCCGACAACTTCGGCTATCGCTTCTCCTTCTGCTCTTTCAATATTTTCAATAATATCTGATATATCAGCATTGACATCCGTTTCTATGACGGCAATTTTAGTGCCCTGAGATACGATTTCTCCGTCTTTAGTTAATATTTTGGCCAATATGCAATCATAGCTAGACGTAATACCGCACGCCACGGACGGAGTTTCTGCATCTGCTATAATTTCGCCTTTAGAAATTTTATCTCCAATTTTTTTATACCAAGCAGATATGGTTACTTCATCGGAAGAATCGTCAAAATTGGGAACTATTATATCGATACGCATTGTTAATTATCCTAATGATCACTGATAATTAAACAGCAAAAGAGTTTCTTTTACGTTAATTTATGTAAAAAATTTGAGTTTTTTGAAGAGGAGCAAATTAATAAAGGTTTGGCAATTATGCGATCCTTACGTTTGTTTGGATTAGTTCGTAAAGATAAAAACAATTTTTATCCTTATAAAATCAGTCTCAGCGTAACAATGCGCTCAATAATCTCTGGAATTTGCAGAAACTATGATATAATATTCACCCATTATTGGGGTGTAGCCAAGTGGTAAGGCAGCGGGTTTTGATCCCGCCATTCGTGGGTTCGAGTCCTACCACCCCAGCCATCACAGAGATGACTTCAATACAGTTTGTATCGATAAATTAATTCTCTCTGTCTGCGAATATCAGGTTATGATGGTGTGTTATTTTTATATGATGAACAATTGAATGAAATTTCTAGACAGAGCAAAAATTTTCCTAAAGGCCGGAAATGGAGGAGATGGTTGTCTCAGTTTTCGACGTGAAAAGTTTGTTGAATTTGGTGGACCAGATGGTGGAGACGGAGGGAGAGGAGGAGACATATATTTTGAAGGAACTAATTGCCTAAATACTCTAGTGGACTACAGATATCAACAACATTTTAAAGCGAAACGCGGAGAAAATGGCAGAAGTTGCAATTGCCATGGAGCCGACGGAGATGATCTGATATTAAAAGTTCCGGTTGGAACAGAAATTCTGGACGAGTCCGGAGAGAACATTATAGCAGATATCATAAAGGAAGAACAACGCGTTCTCATTGCTAAAGGTGGCGTCGGAGGAAGAGGTAACAATAGGTTCAAATCCTCGATAAATAGGGCTCCTCGTCGCGCCGATAAGGGAGAAAGCGTAGAAGAGTTCAGCGTTTGGCTGCAGTTGAAACTAATAGCAGACGTTGGATTAATTGGATTACCAAATGCCGGAAAATCAACATTTTTAGCGGTAACTACTAGAGCCAAGCCTAAAATTGCCGATTATCCGTTTACTACTCTTATTCCACAGCTTGGCATCGTGTATATTAATGATAATGAGTTCATTTTAGCGGATATTCCAGGATTAATAGAAGGGGCTAACAAGGGAAAAGGGCTTGGAGACAAATTTCTGGCTCATATTGAGCGTTGCGCAGTTTTAATTCATATAATAGATATTACTCATGAGAATGTTTTCGATGCCTATGATACAATCCGGCGGGAATTAATAATGTACAACTGTAATCTGGAAGCAAAGCAAGAAATAATTGCCCTAAATAAAGTAGATTTAGCTAATTTAAAAATGGCAAAGAGTTTAAAAAAGAAATTCGAGAAAAAGTATATGAAAAAAGTATATTTAATTTCTGCTTTAAATAAAGATAATAATATGACGTCGCTTTTGCAGGAACTTGCCAACATCAAAAAAAGCATGGAAAACATAATTCTTGACTAAGAAACGAGCTGGCTAAAGGGAGTTATGGTTAAATATAGAACAGGGCAAGTTTTTTGATAGCTTGATCTCTAGTTGATGCATATTTTAATTATAGTGATTATCTGTTATAATCCTTCCCACTTAGTGGATGAGTTGGGTGTTAAAGGGTATACCTAACTCGCTGTAATCGTGGAGGAAAAAGTGCCCAAATTGAAAACTAAAAGTTCAGCCAAAAAGCGTTTTAATTTTACTGCAACAGGTAAGGTTATTGCACAACCAGCTTTCAAAAGACATAATTTGAGAAAACGCCCTCAAAAGATGAAAAGACAAGCTCGGGGAACAATGATTTTAAGCGTCAGCGACACGAAGAATATTTTAAAATACATGCCGTATAAATAGGAAATGGAAAATGTCTAGAGTAAAAAGAGGAGTAACGGCGCACGCGCGTCACAAGAAGGTTTTAAAACTTTCTAAAGGGTTTAGGGGACGTTCAAAAAATTGCTATCGTTCTGCCATAGAGAGGCTTGAGAAATCCATGCAATATGCCTACAGAGATCGTCGCAATAGAAGACGCGATATGCGAGGGCTTTGGATAATAAGAATCAATGCTGCAGTTCGAGAACATGGATTGAAATATTCGCAGTTTATTCATGGGTTATGTAAAGCAAATATTTTAATCGATAGAAAAATTTTATCTGAGTTGGCAATTAACGATAAGGCAGCGTTTGCGGAGATTGTTAACAAGGTAAAGACTGTTTTCGCTTAGTTAATTTTAGGTGAATATATGGATAATAAAATTTGTGAATTACCAAATGGGTATAAACCCTCGGAACAAGAGGAATTCATGAGCGATTTTCAGCGGGAATATTTCCGACGTAAGTTAATTCAATGGAAAGAGAATATTATTCGCAGCGCCGAGGAGGTCATAAAGTACCTTCAGGAAGAGGGAAAATCATGCACAGATATCGCTGATTTTGCATCTACCGAAACGGATTTAGCATATGAATTAAGAAGCAAAGAAAGAGATCGTAAATTAATTAATAAAATAGATGAAGCTCTTCTGAGAATAAAAAATGGCACGTACGGATACTGTGAAGAAACGGGAGAGCCCATTTCCTTAAAAAGATTGGAAGCGAGACCTGTTGCCATGCTAAGCATTGAAGCTCAAGAGCGTCATGAAAAACAGGAACGCGTACAGAAAGATGAGTAATGGAAAATAATCAAGATAAAAAAAAACAATCTGAATATAATACCGAGAAATTTAAAGACGACATTCGTTTCATTGTCATTTTTGTGTTCTTTTTTTCGTTGTTTAGATTTTTTATCTATGATTGGTATATAGTGCCGTCCAGTTCAATGGTTCCCGGTTTGTTAATAGGAGATATGCCGTTCGTCGAGAAATTTACCTACGGTTTTAGTAAGCATAGTATTTGGTTTAGTCCGAATTTGTTCGCCGGCAGAGTCTTCTTTAAAAATAATGTCAAACGAGGAGAAGTCATCGTATTTAAGCATCCAAAAGACGAAACGAATCCGGAAAATAATGACATAAATCTAATAAAAAGAGTTATCGCGTTGCCCGGTGATAAAGTTAGTGTGAATAATGGAATTATCAGTGTAAATGGAGTTTGTGCTGATCTTCGTTT
>JAISQI010000064.1 GCA_031274295.1 Holosporaceae bacterium | reverse complement strand
CGCGTTTCCATCTCCAACGCCATAAAATCGTTCGAATTATCAGATTTCAGCGTGCTGTATAAAGAATGTTCCGGAGAAAACGTTTGTATTAGAATTTTTCCTTGTTTTTCGGCACGTCCGGCGCGGCCGGAAACTTGATTTATAAGTTGATATGTCTTTTCGGATGCTCGCAAATCGGCTCCTCCCAACCCAAGATCGCCGTCAACTATTCCAACAAGAGTAATATTGGGAAAATGATGTCCCTTGGCCAGAATTTGCGTCCCCACTATTATGTCAACTTTGTTATCGATAATTTTATCAAACAATGTCTTCATATTTTTATCGGATGAAATGGTATCCGAAGAAGCTACTTCAATACGAGCAAATGGCAGCTTTTCACAAAGTTCCTCACATATTCTCTCAACTCCGGGACCGAATGGCACGTAGGACTCTTTACCGTCACAATGGCCGCATGTGTCGGGAATAACCATTTTATAATCGCAATGATGGCATATTAAATTGTCGGTATTTTTATGGTAAACCAGCCAGGCGGAACAGTTGGGACAGGCTAATTTTTCTCCACATGACTTGCATAAAATAATTGGAGAATATCCTCGCCTGTTTAGATAAATTAAACATTGTTCTCCCCTTGCTAAGGTGGATTTGATTTCCTTTAGAAGAACCGGAGAAATAAATCCTTTAAATTTATTCTGCCTCATGTCTATTAAATCGATCATTGGGATTTTCGATGATCCAAATCTGTTTTCAACGAAAGCGTAGCCATATTTTCCCTCTTCAGCATTAACGTAACTTTCAAGAGATGGAGTTGCCGAAGATAAAATCACTGGAATTTTTTGTATATGCCCCCGCACAATGGCCATGTCCCTGGCATTATAAAATCCGCCGTCCTCCTGCTTGTAGGACGAGTCGTGTTCCTCATCGACTACAATTACTCCAAGATTTTTAAACGGAATAAACAGAGCTGATCGCGCTCCAATTATAATGCAAGGTTCCCCAGAAATAGCCTTGAGCCACGCGGCTCTCTTGTTTTTGGGTGTTATATGAGAATTCCAAACAATGGGATAAAATCCGAAATATTTTTCTATGCGATGCATTATTTGCTGTGTTAGAGCAATTTCCGGAAATAGAACCAGAGACTGCTTTTTTTGCCGCAGGATATTTTCAATCACCGCCAGATATATTTCTGTTTTTCCAGAGCCAGTCACTCCATTTAATAAAAACGGTTTCGCTCCGTGATCAATAATTTTTCGATATGCCATTTCTTGGTTTGGATTCAGCGCAATTTTTAAAAAAGAATGTGTAATTTCCGGCAAAGTTTCTGGGGGAGGTCCAGAAATAAATTTTTCCGACAACATCATTTTCAATACATTTCCCTTGGGAATCATGTTGTAGTCTGACACCCATTTTAGAAAAGCGTAATTTGCCTCTCCAATGCTGAAATCAAAAACTTTCGATATGGTCTTTAGTTTTCTATCGACGGCAGCTTCTTCATCGGAAACGACGCCAATGACATTACGCTTGCCAAACGGAACCTCTACAATATCTCCAATTTTAAGATTTTCTTCAAAATGATAGGAATATGTTTTATCGAACGGTCCCAGTGGAAGAACGGAAAATTCCCTCATACTTCACCATTGAAAAACAAACTCGGAATCATTTCACATTCTCCCACCATCTGGTAAAAGTTTGATTGGTTCTCTTCAGGTATACTATTTCCCCGATCATGGGAGTTAAAACAGAAAAAGACTCATTTAAGGATAATTTTGTTATTTCATTAAGCGGTTCGTTCCAGGGGTGATTGGATAAAGCAATTTTTCCCAGATGTATAGGGAGCAACATTTTCGCACCCAGATCTTTTACCGCTTGTACAACCTCTTCGGTCATTAAATGATTATACCTCCAGTGAATATTATATTGACCCGCATTTAAAATAGCTAAATCTATCCCGGGAAATCTCCTGCCAATCTGCTTGTAGTGTGCTCCGTACCCACTGTCTCCTCCAATATACACTTTTAATATGGGGGTTTCGATTAAAAACGACGCCCAAAGAGATTTTCGTGAAGGTATCCACCTTCCGGAAAAATGATGAGACGTCAGACAATGAATGGTAAAATTTTGTTCCAAATATAAACTCTCATTCCAGTCCATTTCGATGATTTGTTCTTTTTTAAACCCCCAACGCTCCAAATGCGCTCCGACTCCAAGACCGCAAATGACCCATTTTGATTTATGCTTTAGCTTTAGCATAGTTTCGTAGTCCAAATGATCCCAGTGATCGTGGGTTATTATAAGATAGTCTATCTCTGGCATATCTTCCGCGTCATAGATATTTGTTCCGGCAAATGCTCGAGGAAAAAATGGGACTGGAGAAGATACTTCGCTAAAAAGTGGATCCACCAGCAGACGTTTTCCTTCAATTTGAACAAAGTACGAAGAGTGTCCGAACCAAACTAAAATATCTTCCAATGGATTAAGATTTCTTAGATTAGTTTTTATGGTCGGCGAAGGAGTCGCTGGTTTTACTTCCGGGCTTATTTGGAAAAACAAACTTTTTATTGCCTTTAAAGGACTGGACTTAAAAACTGTAGTTTCATTTATGTTATGAAAATACCCATTCTTATAATTGGGAGACTTTTCTATCCTTGCCAATCGATCCCCGGATGGAATACTTCCGAACATTGGAAGATGTAAGTACTCATAAATTAATAAAATAAAAAAAATAGTGCCGCCCAAAACGACGCGATATTTTTTTTCCCTGAAATTAATCATATGACTCCTAAGGTGCGAACAGATTAAACGAGATAACTTTTTCTTTTCAAGAGCAAATGCTCAGATTTATTATAAGCACTGTTAGTGACATCCAACAAACGCCTAAGTTCCTCAATGAAATTATGGAGGAAAGATCCTGACAAGTATATAGTTAGAATGAGCAAAAATATTTTCATTTTAAGGTGGAAATTATGATACTGCAGGAGGGTCTGTTTCCACAACAATCACCGTTGCGATTGCATTTGTAAAACAATAAAATAAATTCTTGTCTTTTTAGTAATTTTATGCAAAAATATTGGCAATATAATATTCAGTAATTAAATTATTAAAAGGAATTTAAAATGATTAAGCGATTTCTATTTTTACTATCATTGGTTTATGAGTGTTCATGCGCGATGGAATGTAAGCGGCTTAGACTGCCGAATGAATGGGAAATTGCAACTAATATTGGCAGAGAATTTTTAAAAGTGTTCCGTCCGCTGTTAGATGAAACGATGAACGCAACAATCGGCGAAGCTCGGCAGTGTTTCAAAAGATACCAAGACCTTCTTTTGCTTATACCGGATATGATCAGTCAATCGTCTCTAGTGGAATATCCATTCTATTGGAGAATTAAGGGCCTATGCGAGGAATTTCGAAGATTTAGTGAAGAATCTTTAGGAGAAGACGGCATTCTTAATTATCGAGATGAAATAAATCTGATCAACTGTCTGATAATTCTAGCTACCCCCATGCACGACTTGCATGAGAGTTTTCAACAGACTGAAACGGAATTGAATGAGATTTGGAAAGGCAGCTCACATCCGTTATGTTGTAACTTGCAGAGTAAGTTAAAAAAACAACACTACGCAATATTTGATCGATGCAGACAGGGAAAGAGACTTCCTCTGGCTGAGCTGAATGAAATAATCCGCTCTCTGGAGTGCTTAGTAAACAATTCTCGACAAATGCGAAAATTGTGTGATCAGATTTACGAAATGATACTTAATACCCCAAACGAAAAAACAATGGAAACACACCGTCAGGTATATTATCAAATGTTGGATCAAATTGGAGATGGGAGAATATTCAGTCCGAAAGAGCAAAAGCGAATACTTCAATCTTTTCAGGAGGGTAATGATTTGATCATACAGCGTTTGTTTTCTCAACAACAGCCTTTACCGCCTTCCCCTGCGAAACCGAAAAATAGAATATTGAAGCAATCCCCGCGTCTTCCTGTTAGTTATTTACAGCGAAGACCCGTATTATTTAAACCAACACTGCCGCCGCGTCAACGTTGGAAAAATTAACTGTGTAGTTCCGTAATCATAGAAATTCGTCACGTAAAACATTATTTGTGTAATGCGAAGACCAGAATGGCTATCAGCACTTGCAATTTTGCTAAGCGACTGAAGTCATAATCTTAATTTAACTACTCTTTGGCTTTAAAATTATATATTGGCATTAAACGATGTGTTATGTGCCCCGTGTCTCCGACAAAATCCAGCACATCTCTAGTGGACTTATAAGCCATTGGGCTTTCGTCGACGGTATCTTTGCTTACGCAACTGGACCAAATATCTTTCATGCGCCGACGATATTCATCCATCGCCAAATCTTTTGATTGCTTGCTCGTCAGCGATTTTAAAAGTATAGCCGTTAGCCACTGAATTTCTAGTAATTTCTTGAGAAACCGCCGACTGGCTTACCTGGATTTCTTCCGCAATCTATCTTGCTGCGTTTTTCCCATTGACAGCAGCCTCATATTTTGCATTGGGTTCGAAGATAAAGTTCTTGTGTTGCAAAAATCTACGGGCTACAGTGTATCTAATGTTATCCAATCAGATAATGGAAAGAATAGTGTGAAATCGTATAAAGGGATTTTGTTAGCCGGAGGATCTGGAAGTCGTTTACATCCTCTGACGCAGGTGGTCTCGAAACAATTGCTGCCGGTTTATGACAAACCGATGATCTATTATCCGCTGGCTATGCTGATGCTTTTCGGAATTAGTGAGATTTTGGTTATTTCCACTCCGGAAGACACTCCAAATATCGAAAAATTGCTCGGAGACGGGGGGAATTTGGGGTTAAAATTATCCTACAAAGTGCAAAATCATCCGAACGGCATTGCGGAAGCGTTTATTTTGGGAGCCGATTTTGTCGGAGACGACAATGTTTGCCTGATTCTCGGAGATAATATCTTTTACATGGGAGATCAGCTGAACGATTTTTCCGAAATTATTCAGAAAAACGAAGGGGCCGTTGTTTGCGGATACCATGTTCCGGATCCGGAAAGATACGGCGTTATAGAATTTAATGATGATGAGCGGGTTTTATCCGTTGAGGAGAAATCTCCGAATCCAAAATCTAATTTCGCCATTGTCGGACTGTATTTTTATACTCCGGACGTCGTGAAAAAAGCGAAAACGTTGACCCCTTCAGCGCGGGGAGAGCTGGAAATTACGGACTTAAATCGAGAATATCTACGGGAAAACCGCATGAAAGTTCTGCGGATGTGTCGCGGAACGGCGTGGCTGGACGCCGGAACTCCGGATAGCCTCATGGACGCGGCGCAATTCGTTCAGCTAATCGAAAAAAGGCAGGGACTGAAAATTTCCTGCATTGAAGAAATCGCTCTAAATCGCAAATTTATCGATATCGCGCAGTTTGCAAAATTAGTTGATGGCTATAAAGATGGCTCCGACTATAAAAAATATCTGTTGAAAATCATGGAAGAAAGAAAACGGAATGTCTAGAAATGTGCTCGTAACCGGAGGAGCTGGATTTATCGGAGCGAATTTCGTTCCATATTTTTGTGGAAAATATCATGATTATCGTGTGATAAATCTCGACAAATTGACCTACGCCGGCAATTTGGACAACCTGAAAGAGTGCGAAAATCTATCAAATTACGCTTTTGTGCAGGGGGATATCTGCGACGAAGTTTTGGTGTCGGAAATTTTCGAAAAATACAAAATTACCGATGTAATTCACTTCGCCGCCGAAAGTCATGTGGATAATTCCATCGCAAATCCGCGAGCTTTTATCGAAACAAATGTGTTAGGAACGTTTGCGTTGCTGGAAGTTTTCAGAAAAAAACATGGAGATTCCCAACAAAACAGATTTCATCACATATCCACCGACGAAGTTTACGGAACTTTGGGAGAAAGCGGATATTTTACGGAAAAAACGGCCTACGCTCCCAACAGCCCCTACTCCGCCAGCAAAGCCGGATCCGATATGTTGGTTCGGGCGTATTTTCATACCTACGGAATGAACATTGTTACTTCTAATTGCTCCAACAATTACGGACCGAAGCAACATCGTGAAAAATTGATGCCCACGATTATTCGTCATGCGCTAGCGGAAGAACCGATTCCCATCTACGGCGATGGAAAAAACGTTCGCGACTGGTTGTATGTGATGGATCATTGCAAAGCCGTTGATTTGATCTTTCACGAAGGAAAATCCGGAGAAACCTACAATGTTGGCGGTCGCAACGAACGAAATAATCTTGAAATCGCGCAAAAAATCTGCGAGATTTTAGATGAAAAATATCCAAGAAAATCCCGAAATTACAGTGAATTAATCGCTTTTGTAACCGACAGACCAGGACACGATCGCCGCTATGCCATCGATATGACAAAACTTGAGACCGAGCTCGGATGGAAAGCGGAAGAAAATTTCGACTCCGGGATTGTTAAGACTGTCGAGTGGTATTTAGCGATATCCGTTAACTAATTCTACTATTTTATCTATTTCCGATTGCATCAGGATGGGGGATATTGGAAGACTGACGACTTCATCGTGTATTTTTTCTGTTATCGGAAAAGAAAGATGATTCCATTCCGCATAAGCAGGCTGCTTGTGCGGCGGAACGGGGTAATGAATCATAGTCTCTACTCCGCTTTTCATCATATAATTTCTAAACTTTTCGCGTTCCCGAACTCTTACCACAAATAAATGCCAGACATGGGCGATTTCGTTATAAATTTGCGGCTGCGTCACCGATTCATTTTTTATATTTTCGAGATAATATTTTGCGATTTCTTGTCGACGTCTGTTATCGCTATTCAAATGTCGCAATTTAACATTCAAAATGGCCGCTTGGATTTCATCCAATCGCGAATTAAAGCCTTTGTACAAATTTTGATATTTCACATGCGATCCGTAATTGTGCAGAGCTTTTATTTTTCTAGAAAGTTCGTCGTCGTTTGTTGTAATCGCCCCTCCATCTCCCAGACATCCGAGATTTTTACCCGGATAAAATGAAAATCCAGCAGCGTCTCCCAAATTGCCAGCTATTCTACCGCCATACATCGCTCCGTGGGCTTGAGCGGCATCTTCGATGATTTTTAGACTATATTTTTGAGCCAATTGCCAAATTCTCTCCATCTGAACAGCTTGTCCGTAAAGATGAACCACCATAATCGCTCTGGTTCGCGAAGTAATTTTCTCTTCTATCAGATCAGGATTTATATTGTAAGTACTGAGATCGGGTTCGACAAGAACAGGTACGCAACCATTTTCGGAAATCGCCAAAATACTGGCAATGTAGGTGTTAGCTGGGACAATAATCTCGTCGCCTGCGCTCCATCCATATCCTTTTATGATGAGATTCAGAGCGTCCATTCCGTTGGCGACGCCTATGGCATATTTTGTTCCGCAGTATTTTGCGAAACTCCCACAGAAAACATCGTTTTCTTTCCCGAGCACATACCATCCGCCATCTAGAACACGCTTAACGGCCTCATCGATTTCTTTGCGGAATCTCTCATTAATTTTATAGAGGTCTAAAAATTTGATCATAATATTTTATCTCAATTGCGGTTTTATAATAGCGTAGTTAATGATATGCTCATAGCGGATTTTGCATGATTGATGGTTAAAAATTGAGTAAGTTTGCTCCTGTCGTATTGTTTGCCTATAATCGTCCGTCGCACCTGCGGCAAACAATCGAAGCTCTCAAAAAAAATGAATTGGCCTCTGAAAGCGAGCTGTTTATTTTTTCCGACGGAGGAAAAAATGAAAACGATTGGGACAAAGTTAAAGAAGTAAGGAAATATCTCCAAACCGTTTCCGGATTTAAAAAAATCAAAATTTTCGAAAGCGAATCTAACAAAGGTCTCGCAAATTCCGTAATTGACGGCGTCACTAAAATCGTAAATCAATATGGAAACATCATCGTACTGGAAGACGACATGATAACATCAAAATATTTCCTCAGATATATGAACGACGCTTTGGAGCTCTATGAAAATAATGATCAGGCGGCCTGCATAAGCGGTTATGTTTACTCCATAAAAAAATTGCCGGAGACTTTTTTTATCAAAGGATCGGATTGTTGGGGATGGGCCACCTGGAGCAGAGCCTGGGATATTTTCGAACCGGACGGTGTGAAATTATTAAACGAAATCCGTCCGAAGCACCTCGAAAAAGAATTTAATTTCAATGACTCTTATCCGTATGTGCAAATGCTCGAAGATCAAACAAACAAAAAGAATGATTCTTGGGCAATACGGTGGTATGCAAGTGTTTTTTTGAAGAATAAACTTTGCCTATATCCTGGAGGATCGTTCGTGCACAACATTGGAAATGATAGCAGCGGAGTACACTGCAGCTGTGAAAATCGTTTGGATGCCGATCTTGTGCGTGCTTACAACAAAATAAAAAAAATCCCCGCCAAAGAGAATGAAAAATGCAGAAAATCTTTTGAAATATTTCTGAGAGACGATGACAATAAGTGGTCGTTCATAAAAAAAGAAAGACAGGGGAACAAAAGGATAGTCACCATTTTGGGAAAACTAAAATTCTCCTATGAAAGGCCTGTCAAAGAATTGGCATATGGTTTTTCCGGCGATTATTCGTCCTGGGGCGAAGTGAAAAAATTATGCGGAGGATACGAAGAAGAAAATATATTTAAAGCCACGTTATCTTCCACATTAAAGGTAAAAAATGGAGAAGCTGTCTTTGAAAGAGATAGCTTTATCTTTGATAAAATCCAATATTCCTGCGGGTTATTAGCATCTCTCATGAAGGTCGCCATTGAAAATGGAAACACACTAAATGTGCTAGATTTTGGTGGAGCTCTTGGTTCACACTATTTTCAAAATAAAGAATTTTTGCGACCGGTGAAAATAAAAAAATGGACGGTAGTCGAGCAGGAACACTATGTGAAGGTGGGAAAGAAAAAGATAGCCGATGGAATATTGGACTTTGCCTATTCAATTGACGACGTTGAAGATGCCAATGTGCTAATTGCTAGCGGCGTTGTTCAATATTTGGAAAAACCGTACGAGTGGTTAGAAAAATTTATAAATAAAGGAGTTCCCTATATAATTTTCGATAGAACAGCCTTCAGTTTGGAAAATCGAGATCGACTGACTTTGCAAAGAGTATATCCGGAAATTTATGAGGCGTCATATCCCGCTTGGTTTTTGGATAAGCAGAAGTTTTTGGATACTATGCGGTCAAAATATGAAATGATAGTCGATTTTAGCGATTCCATTGATGTCATCAAGGAAGTTCCATCCGAATATAAAGGATTTTTGTTTAAAAGTAGAAAAGAACAATGAATTATCCATTATGCAAAAACGAAGACACCTATGTTTAGAAAAATATTAGCGAAGCAAAATTTTAATCCGGGTATTATGGGAATTTTTACCAATCCTTTTTATTTTGCGAGAAAAAATTTGTACAAACGAATAAGCGAATTCGCTAGAGAACTTCAAGGGACGATTTTGGATGTTGGATGTGTAACCAAACCATACAGAGAACTCTTTCGGGTCGACATTTATCATGGACTAGAATATGCAGATTCTGCTTCTGGGATAAATAATAAATCTCAAGATTTTACGTATGATGGTCACAGATTCCCGTTTCAAGATAAAACATACGATGGCGTTATTTGTAATGAGGTTTTAGAACATGTGTTCAATCCGGATGAATTTCTGTCAGAAATTTCACGCTGCATAAAAGATAATGGCAAGCTGCTGCTTACGGTTCCTTTTGTTTGGGATGAGCATGAACAGCCTGGTGATTTTGCTCGCTATACTAGTTTCGGAATTAAATATTTGCTGGAAAAGCATGGGTTTGAAATTATAAAATTCTACAAAACTGCTAATGACATTAGTATTATTTTTCAGTTGATAAACGATTACATATACAAAATTCTTATCGGTAAAAATCGCAGAATCAATAGGATCTTGGTAAACGCATTATGTTCCATTTTTAATGTCATTGGGATAGTTTTGCGTTCAATTTTACCAATAAATGATGATTTATATCTGGATAATATAGTGTTGGCAAAGAAACGAAATGCTTAATTTCTGCACATTGTTTGATAGCAATTACATAACTCAAGGCGTAGCAATGTATGAAAGTTTAAAGAAACATTGTCGCGACTTTCATCTTTACATTTTTACCATGGATGATGTTTCTCATCAAATTATAAAAAATCTATCTCTAGAAAATGTAACGGTAATTTCCTTGAATGAATTTGAAAACAACGAACTTCTGAAGGTAAAATCAACGCGGAATAAAGCAGAGTACTGTTGGACATGTACGCCGTTTACTATTTTATACTGTCTAAAAAGATATAAGTTGGATCATTGTACTTATATCGATGCAGATTTGTATTTTTACGCGGATCCCGTCGTTCTGGTAAATGAAATGCAAAGCAAATCTGTTTTAATAACGTCGCATAATTATGCTCCCGAATACGATCAAACAAATACTTCGGGAAAATATTGCGTGCAATTTATTACGTTCAAAAATAATTCTAGTGGATTGCTAGTATTAAATTGGTGGAAAAACGCGTGTTTGGATTGGTGCTATGCTAGATTTGAAGACGGAAAATTCGGAGATCAAAAATATCTGGACGATTGGCCGGAGCGTTTCGACTGCGTCCACGTTTTGCAAAATTTCGGTGGAGGTATTGCGCCCTGGAATACTACTAAATACGAAATAACAAAGGATTTCTGTGTACGGGATATCTTTAATAATAAGCGACGCAGAGTTTGTTTTTATCACTTCCATAGCATAAAATTCTATGACGGAAAAATGAAGAGAGGTAATTTTTTATACTATAAATTGAGCAGAAAGTATTTGGGATTACTTTATTTGCCGTACTTATGTCGTCTTTTGGTTGTGAATTTTAGATTACATAGAAAAAACGGATCTATTAAACTTTACAATAAGTTGAGCATCATCAGGTTATTATGGAAAAAGTTCAAGCAATCGTAGAGAAAACTATTTATGAAAAAGTATCGCATTATAAATTTGGATAAACATGAAGATTCTCGCGGAAAGCTAATCGCTTTTGAAAAAGGCGTTAATTGTCCTTTTGAAATTAAACGAGCGTTTTTTATGTATGATGGAGATATAAATTCCGTTAGGGGGGCTCATGCCAATAAAAAATCGCAATTTTTATTGATAGCGATAAAAGGAAGCTGCCAAATAAATGTAAACGACGGCATCAATAGCGATTCATTTGTTCTGGATTCGTCGGAGAAAGCATTATATTTAGATAGAATGGTATGGAAAGAAATGGTAAACTTTTCGGAGAATGCAATTATACTTGTACTATCAAGTGAAAAATATGATGCGAGTGAATATGTCGCAAGGATGGAAATAAGCTCATGAAAAAAGCGTTAGTTACGGGAATTACCGGACAGGATGGTTCCTATTTGGCCGAATTTTTATTGGCCAAAGGCTATGAAGTTCACGGCATGAAAAGAAGAGCATCATCCTTTAATACTCAGAGAATCAATCATCTTTATCAGGATTGCCACGAAAAAGATTCTTGTTTTAAGCTTTATTACGGAGATTTAACGGACAGCACATGCTTAATTCGTTTGATTCAGGAGATTC
>JAISQI010000062.1 GCA_031274295.1 Holosporaceae bacterium | reverse complement strand
GACCGAATCATAGAAAGTTTGCTCGGGATGTATGGCATTGCGGCGCTGACATTGCAGGAAAAAAAGAACGCCGAAAAATAAAAAGCGCCTGAGTTTTTCGAAAAAACTTGTCCCTCATGGCTTCCTGTGTTAGGATTTTTTCATTGAATTTGGAGTTTAAAAAAACATGAATAAAACGGAATTAACGAAGACAATATCCAAAAAAACAGGTTTAACAATTAAAGATACGAGCAAATTCCTGAAGGGATTTACTGGCGCGGTGAAGAAAGCTCTTTCGAAAGGAAACGACGTGGTTTTAGTAGGGTTCGGAAGTTTCTTAAGAGTGGAGCGGAAAGCAAGAATAGCTCGAAACTTTCAAACCGGAGGGATTATCAAAGTTCCTCCGTCAAAGTCAGTAAGATTCAAGCCTGGAAAAAATCTCAAAGAAGCGGCAAATTAGGAGCAGGAGACTAGTAAATTCAAAAAGTTGTGCGGTCTCTGATTTTATTTGTATTGGAAATTTTCGATCGTGGCTTGGCGTCTTTCAGCGAGTAAAACTCATTTCGATTTAGTAGTATTTCTACGTTCCTCAAAGTAATACTATAGTCTTTCACTTTCAAACTTTCCGTATATCTCGACATCCTTTCCTATGATCTCCTTTTAATACAGTTTTAGGAGGTGAAATACCTTATTTTGAATATGCCCTCTCTTTTGTCAATGTAAGAAATAAAATACATATTTTAATTGACTTGTATGTAAAAAAGTTATATATTTATATAAAAGGATGATTTGATTATCTCATGTGAAGAGTTTCGTCAACTAACAAAGGAGCTATAAAATGAAAGAGATGAGTAGAAATATTTTAGTCTTGTGCGTTGGAGCGCTTCTGTCCGGATGCGCTTCCAATGTCAACAATAAACGTGCAATCCAGGAGCCAATTTCCGAATATGAGAAGCTTGCAATTGCAGAAGCAAACAAGGGGAATGTCGACGCTCAGCTCGAACTGGGGCGTTTTTATTTTAAGAGCAAAGATTATCAAAAAACGTATGAGTGGTGTCTCAAAGCGGCTAATCAAGGAAATACGAAGGCATACGGTATGCTTTCGACGATGTACTATCATGGATTGTATGTGAAACAGGACCGCAAGAAGGCTTTCGATTGGGCTCTAAAGGCGGCAATCAACGGAGACGCAAATGGACAGCTTCTTATTGGAAGCATGTATTTTGATGGCGATGGAGTTGAAAAAGATTATAAAAAAGCTTTCGAATGGGTGCAAAAATCGGTAGCTCAAAATAATTATAATGCACTTGGAATGTTGGCGGCATTTTACATGAACGGAATATACGTTCCTAAGAATTACAAAAAAGCGTTTGAGTATGCTTCAGCGGCGGCTGAACACAATGGATGCATGGGGCGTCGTGTACTCGGGATGATGTATTGTTTTGGTTATGGAATTGAAAAAAATAACGCCAAGGCTCTCGAACATTTTAAGAGGGCATTCTCTCTCGGAGATAAAGCGTTCTCTCCATCCATAATAGGGGAAATATATAACGAGCTCAAAAATTATCCCAAAGCGTTTGAATGGTATATGAAAGCCGCGAAAAATGGGGACGGTATAGCAAATTTTCGTGTTGCGAATTTCTACAAACAAGGCGTTTACGTGAAAAAAGATCACAATAAATTTCTGGAGCACATGACCAAAGCTGCTGACGCCAATATCCTTGAGGCGCTTTTTTTGCTTGGGTTGTATTACAATAGTGAAACTAATGCCGTCAATAAAGACTTTGTCGGCAGGGACGATAAAAAAGCTTTCAAATATTTGCTAAAAGCTGCCGAACTTGGAAGTGCATGGGCACAGATTATGGTTGGCATAATGTTCGGCGAAGGGAGGGGAACAGAAAAAAACAAAGAATTGGGAGAATATTGGGTAATGAAAGGATGTACAAATGATCCTGCCTTAGCCAATAAAATTGGAACAAAAATTCAGCAGGAACTCGATAAGCTCAATCAGAAAAAAACAAAATGAATTAGAAAATCATACAGGAACTAACAAAAGACAGAGCGGATGACTTTTATCTCAAAGCGTTTCAACAGATCGGCTGGTAGTTTCATTTTTTTCTCTGAAAAATTAACAATAGCAATCTATAATTTTCTTACCTATTATTGGTTAAGTGTCTTTCTATTTTATAACATAATTTTGCTATCGTACACCTTCTGGTGCACAAACACGGACTGCAGTAAAAGTAACAGAAGAGGAGAAACCTCGGGGCTCTCCTCATTCTTTACAGAAAATTGTTTACTATCTATTGTGTCACGCTACGGTTTGATATTTCATTCATAACGATAGAAAACTGCAGTTGCTACTACTTTTCCTTTTCCAGATGGCAATTCGCGCCCGCCTAGAAAAGTAACTTTATCAGGACCAAAGAAATTTACAAGTTTATTGGCTGCGTCTTCATATTTCATATCATCGGTTATGGTTAGCTTTTCTTTATCGTCTCCAGAAGTTGACAAAATTGATGATAAAAATTGTAGAAACGCTGGCTTATCATCAAAAACCAAATTCCCTCCTTCTATTTTTTGGATCTCGAATTTTTCTCCTGTTCCATTAATTTGGAAAGTCCAAATGGTAGTAATCGGACTCCTTGAAGGTCTTGTAAATTCCCTTTCTGCGACAGTAGCCAATCTATCGGCTTCTTCTATGGAAAACCCCATTAATATAGCCTTACAAAATGTTTCGACTCTTATTGGAGTGACCGCTGAAGATTCGCCAGCAATAACCTTCTCTCTTACAAGAGAAATACTACTCAACAATGCCCGGGCAGAAGGCGCTCCCATATTGCCCATAATACAGGTTATTTGGGCATTATAGCCGCAAATTTCAGCATCTCTTTCCGAAAGGCCGTGAGCAAGAGCATCTGTAATCGCTGCACTTCTAGCTTGATCAAGTGGAGATGGTCCCAAAAATAAGCTTACGGAAATATTTGGCCTTATGTCCGGCATTTCTTGTCCCCAGCGACTTCCTGGATTCTGATGTTCCATTGCATTTATTACTGGAAACACTGTCAGTGCAGCTACTGCCGCGAATACTATTTTTTTCATTTTATATATCCTTTCCTTTTAGTTAATAAAAAACAGAAAATCGCCGCTCAACTACAAAACTTATTACATCTACTATACATTAAAGCTATTTCTGAGATAATATATAATGATCTTTTTCTTAAAGTCAAGGAGAAAATGAAAATTTTATGTAATAAAGCCTATTGACTTTTTATAGATTGACATATATTTTGACAAGATATTATTGCATAGAGAAATGGAGATAGAAATGAAAAAATTATTGAATATTTTAGGTGTATCAGCATGTGTCGCTTGTATGATAGGCGAGACATACGGCAATGGCGCCACCATCTTCAGAACCAACCAAAGACTTACAGATAAATATCAGTTGTCGGATAGATTTTTCGAAGGGAACCGCATTGTAACCATGCAATGGGACGGCGAAAATGGAGCAAAATGTCAAGTGACATGCCACGATATTACATCCAATGGTGGCAAAATAAATATTGGACAAATGGAAATTAGTGGCGCGAGCGATAAGGAAATTTCGCTACACGGGATAGTTGGAGATTTTTTTCTGGTCTGGTCAAACTTCCTCAAGGACAATGCAGGTCTGCACACTAAAACTCGTTCGAGAAGCGGTTCAGCTGTAGACGATACTATTCGCCTTGGTTATCTCAATGGTGGCGGACGAGTACATTCCCGCAATCGACATTACTGGTCGAATAATTTTTTAGCTAAAAACGTTTTAATAGGAAAAATTATATTAGATGGCATGAATTTCGAACGACTCGTTCTGGAGAAAAAAATTTTTGAAGAGCTATTGGTCGCCAACTGTCGCATTCATAACATAAGTTGCAAAGGTATAACCCAAATTGCCATTTCTTTCCAAAATAGCACTTTTGAAAATTTAACCGCCAAAAAATGTGATTTCACGTCCATTATCGGTAACCAAATAAGCGGAAAAGCCGTGTTCAGAGATTGTGGTTTTCAGAGCGATATTTTTTTACCGTGTACCCACATCGAAATACTAAAATGTCGTTCCGCTGTCTTGGGAGAGACTACATTATCTCGATGCAAAACGCTGGCAATCAACGATCCATCCGGAGCCAGGACGTGTTTTGATCTAAGTATGGCATTGGATTTAAGAAATTTAGAGCTGAAATCCGCGGCATTATATACGATTTTACTCGACAAGAGCGCCTTTATGGGGCGCGATATTCGCCGTAACGTGGATAATAAATTTGCTGGACTGTTTTTGAAGTCCGAGAATGGAATTGAATTTCTTTCGGACAACGGCATTTCAATGAAAAGAACAGAGACAAACAATCTGTCTAAAACGACTCGTGATACCATAATAGCTGATTTAGGCGATTCGCTGGCGCTTTATCGGATGTTGTGGGATTGCATCGGGTCTCAGCACAACGAAATTACCAGAGATTACGAAAATTTTTCTAAGAATCAAGGACGCTTTAAATTCAGACTTATAAAACGCAAAAATAAAGAAAAAATAGACGCTATTCTGGAACACGCCGGCAAAAATATTTCGGGAGCGGAGGGTTATCTGTTTAATTTGTTATGCAGACTACGTTCCGTAGATTTCATCGGAGGTCGCATTGGAGAAAGTCGACGACTACTGCTGAGATTCCTCAACGGCCACGCGTCACCGGAAATGTTTAGTTCTGAACATATAATGGACAACGTGTTGTCCGCCATGTTTCTGCTCCATTCCATCGACGCGTCTTCTCGGGTACTTACCGATGAAGAAAGGGCGTTTGCGGACAGATTTTTTAAGACCGATCAATCTTATCGCACGTTATCAGAGGCGATTAAGAGACTATCGATTTTTATCAGGTTCTGTGAAGCCAATAATACCGAAGATATGCTTGCGGCTCTGGATAGTATGTCGAAATTGCACGGAGGTATTCGTGTATCGCATTTTAGTAATCTGCTTTCGACACACGGAGTTTCAACGGAGGAAATGGAAGATCTCGTGGGGGAATCACCTGCATCCATTGAGTCCGCACAAGGAATGGCGGAGCAATCGAAGCAAGAATCTGTCATTGTCTTAGATACTATTGATTTATCAGACGATACTGCTGATCTTTCGGAAATTAAATCTGCTGAGACTCGCGTACCAGGCGATCTCAGAGTGCAGCAATTGCAAGATTCAAACGGTTCGAAACCGTCGATGAAAAAAATTGTTGAGCGACCTGTCGTTGCTAGACGTTCTAGGTCTGTCCCGCAGAAACCCGCTTCTGTTGGCATTAAAAAGAGCATTTCTCAAAATTCTGAAGCAAAGAAACTTGCCATTAAACGGCTGCCGCCGCTACCTAGTGCTGTCAAACGTTCTAAATCGGAGCAGCTCCGGCAGTCTAATGCCACTGGTAGCAAACGTATGATGATAGTTAAGCAGAAGAACGGCTCCGGGGGACAGTTAAATGTGCCATTGTCAACTGAAAAAAAACTAACACAGGCAAATAAGGGCGGGCAGCCGCCTCTGGTGCTTCTATCGCCGCTTCCCCCACCGCCACCTCCTCCTCCACTAGTGCGATACATTGATACTGTAGAAAATAAGGTTAAATCCTCGAAGGAGGCGGATGCGCTACAACAACCTACATCAGAATCCAAAAATGAGAAATCATCCGGAAGTAACGTAGCAGAAGACCATGGACTTTTTCTAACAGCAGTAGTGAATCCAAAAGTTGAAATACCACCATTATCAACTGAAAAGCAGCCAATAAAAGCAGGCGAAGAAGGGCAGCACGAGCATGACAGTAGTACTAGACAGAATCGGATTTCTCAATCCGACACTGACGAATGTAAAGAATCGATTATTCATCGGCAGGAAGAGCAGACTCTTGCGCCGCCGCTGCTTCCTCCAGCTCCGCCACCTCCTCCTCCGCTAGTTCGATACATTGATAAAGCTAACCCATCGAAGAATGCGGCTACACTACAACCTGCCTTAGATAACAGTGTTTCAGATAATTTTGCGCTGACACAGTTACAAGTGACCGAAGCGATGGGAAAACGTAGAAAGGATATGAAAGGTAATAATATGGAACGTCGAAGAGCTTTATTGGGTTTGCCGCCGTTGTCGAATACATCTCATGCTAATGAGGATGTAACAGACGATTCTGATGCGAGCTACTCTTCCGACGATGAGGCGAAAATTCCTCAATCGCCGGTGATAGTGAAGGAGACGGCGACTACAATTCAACTTCCACCTCCTGCTTTTTCGCCAGAAATTGCGCAGTCCTCTACTACTGAAGTCTTGGCCGGTGGTGGTAGGCCAACGGATGACTTTTTAAGTCAGATCAGAAAACTAGGAAGCCCCGAAGATGGTATTAAGTTTCTAAGAGATAATAAGAAACCAAATAGCGAACGTGTAATAAGTGACGTTGTTGAACAACAACAGAAAGAATTGCATTCCACTGATTTAGGAGAAGCTTTACAGGCATTGGAATTAAGGTCGGAGTCCAATAGCAGCTCTAGCGAAGAGGATACCAGTGACAGCTGGTAGTCATTGGCAAATAAAAGAGATCTTAATGACGATGCGCAACCTGGAAAAATTGTTCCACAATGCGAATGGTCAGTATGACGTTTAGACGAAGATCAATAGGCGAACCAAAAAATCTTTATTTTTCAAATAAGTTGCGAGATTTAAACAACACTCCACCTACTCTATTTGCTAACCAATTAAAAAATATGAAAAGAACTGTATTCAGTATTTTTTATAGTTCGCATCATGCTTTCTTCATTGTTATCACGAAAACCATTTGCTAAAAAATCTGCACGGAATAGTAATCATTATTGTGATTCTACATTCATAGGCAATTCTACAATCTGATGAAGCAACTCACTATTACGAAGCTCTTTCAAATGTCGAATATAAAAACTCATATCATCTTCCTCTAGAGGAGAAAAAGAGTACAATCTTCCATATATTGCGTCATTGAACTTTGGATATTTCATAGCTTCCAATAAAACTACATCTGATACTTCAAAAGATAGATTCTTCAGCATCGTTATTATGGCTTCATCAAAAACACTATATTTCGTCGCAGCGCTTAGCATTACATCTGAGAAAATTTCTTCTTGGAATTTTGCCTTCAATATCTCTATCGTTAATTGATTTAAATTCTCATAATTTGAAAGCTTCGAAATTATCCCATCCGAAACGTTCAGCGCTTCATTCAACAAATGAGCACACAAGCCATTCGTAATAATACCATGATGTATCGCCATTAACCATACATCCTCTTCTGTGACAGACATAGACTTTAATCTTTCTAGTATCACTTCCCTAAATATATCAGGATATCGCATAGCCAGAGTTAACTCACGATTGGTCGGGTTTCTTTGCAATCGAGTATTTAACACATTCTTTACGAATTTTTCTTCTTCTGAATTTGGATAAGTAGAAAGTTTATGGAGCACACCATCCGTGATATTCGCCTGGTTTTCTACAAACAGAGCTAACAACTTATCGCGGACCTCTTCATATTTTGTATATTCCATTGCAGTAATCAATGTTGCTTCTGAAATTTGATCAAAAGATTGCGCCAACTTCATATTCAATACTTGAGTTACAACATCGCGAATCTCTTCAATAGCAGAGTAAGCAGAAAGCTCCAGTAGCACTTCATCAGAAATTTCCGCCAGATCATTTTCTGTTCTCAAAACTTCTCTTAAAGCCTGTGTAACTTCCTCAATATTCATTTGCGATAGTAAAGCAGAAATACGTCCATGCAGAGTGCTAATACTTTCTGCATTTGACTGAAACAGCAGCTTTTTACCGTCGTACAATTTTATGGCTTCGTTATTGGATAAAATTCTAAAAAAACCCACTTCGGAATCTTTTGTTACAAACAGAGATCCATTAAAATCAGAAATTATTCCGTCATGAATACTGACGTTATGCGGTTCTACAAGGTATCCATCAGGAGCATCTCCTCTTAAATAACAAAATTGACTAATTCCAAACCATGGCAAAAGATCACACTCTGTTGGATCGCTTGAAACAATCGCTAACAATGGCTCACTCTTATTATGCATTATGTTATCTTTAACAAAATGAATCCAACTAAACGCACCAGATAAGTTGCTGCCATGGTGCGGAACAATCATACAATTTATATCTTTTAATTTCTCGATGTTATCCTCTGATCTCATGACACAGTCTAATGTTGCTCCTGTTGCATCTCCTGGAAACAAAAGCTTTTTCTTTTCATTTGTATCCGTCACAACTATAGCCATACTGTTGTCATTAGGATCTTTGGATCTTGTTGCCCTATCTTTTTTTCCATGCCGAGGCCAATTCTCTGGAATTACGACACTTATTTCTATGTTATCTCCAAGCACATTTCCAATATCGGCAACATCGGCGGCAGTATTAACACTATTTACCATTATTCCCTGTGAATTCCTCCATTCTTCCACTACATTGGTATATGCTATTGGTGCAGCGAAATCAGAGCAATATACTTTACCTATCTTTATACCGTGAGTGTCCCTATTGCCAAACAAATAACTAAGAAGAGAAAAATGATCGGAATGTGTATGTGTAATAAAAACAGTTGTTTCACAATTTTTAATAAAATTCAATAAGGGATATGTATCAGGCGATTCTTCAGCTAAATAGTAATAACTACCACTCTGATGAAACCCGCTATCCACTATAATCGCTTTGTTTCCATTTTTTACCGCCACACTATTCCCCTGCCCAACATTACACACTAACACCTCAAGAGATGCATACGCAGTACAGAAGATAAACAAAAAAAATAACGTGCAAAGTCGCGCAAAAAACCTCATTTTATTCTTTTTCCTGGATCATTTTATACGAAAGTCTCGAAGGGAGATATAATCTCATACCTAATTTAACAATATTCGAGGCTATACTTTGTAAGAACTCAGTATTCGGTCCATATAATTTTGATATTGCTGTACGCACAAAGTCTACATTACACCTTTCGGGTTTTGTCTGAATCCATTTCCATAGATACTCCCCATACCCCTTTAATGAATAATCGCTACCTGTTATTTCTTTGATTTTATTCTGAGCTTCAATTCTTGCTGTAGGAATATGGGGGCCAAGTTTTCTGTCTATAGCATCGAGTATCGTAACTTTCGAAGAATCATCGAGACTCGAGGACTTAACAGCCTCTATAGTAGCCATTGTTTTCTCAGATGCTTGCCGAAAATTAACAGGCACTAATGCCGAAATTTCATGTACAAACTCATCTATTCCAAGAACGCTATCCATCCTTGAAATATCCATCGCCATTAACGCATCAACACAAACTACCGTTGCTGCCATGCATAACATCTTTTTCATAATTCCCTCCATCAATTACACTACCGTAAGTATACATGTACGCAGCGTGAATTTCAACTTTTTTCTACAATAATCGTTAATTTTTAAAATTTGGTTATATTACAAAGCATGCTTGTCAATGGTTTTTTGTTGGGTTATATATCGCCTAACATGTATCTGTATAATCAGGCTTTTTTATCTGTATTTCGTTCATGTTCAAACAGATCTTTAACGGAGCAGTTCAAGGCTTCG
>JAISQI010000016.1 GCA_031274295.1 Holosporaceae bacterium | reverse complement strand
GACCGTTTGCCTCATTAACATCGCAGATGCGATGTTTTTCAGAGCGTCCACCCGCCGACATGAGGCGCGGCCGTCACTTAAGATCTGATATTCGACGCCGTCAGTTCTTACCACCGGCTCCATCCCCTCGATTCCGACGGCGAACAGCGCCGCCGCAAGAATTGCTGCCAATAATCTCTTCATTTCTTTCTCCTTTTAATAATTGACAAAATATAATATATGGTAATTTAATCATTATGACAAGTAATAAATGAAATATAACAAAACCAGACCTCATTCTCCCTAAATTATCTCGCTCCTGAAACTTTCATACTCCTTTCTCTACATTCTTCAAATCAACCGGTACAAAATTCGGGGGCTTGATACATTTTGTCTTCCTTATGAAATCAGCATTTGTAATAATATAACAATGATTGATTAATTTCTTGGGTATACAAAATATTAACTTTCGCACTGTAGGCTTTACATCGGCATTTAGTAAGGTGGCATCATGTTAGAAGTAATAAGTATAGTTTTATCGGTGATTTTTCTGATGTTTCTTGCCTACAGGGGATTTTCTGTTCTTGTTATATCGCCTGTGTTGGCACTGTTCGCAGTGTTTTTAAGCGGAGGAGAGTCGCTGCTGGCCCATTATACTCAAATTTTCATGGTGAAGTTGGGAGATTTTGCTACCGTGTACTTCCCGCTGTTCTTACTGAGCGCGATTTTTGGAAAAATAATGGAAAATTCCGGTTATGCCCTTTCCATTGCCGATTACATATCAAACAAAATAGGATCGGAAAAAGCCGTTTTGGCGATTGTGTTGTCCTGCAGCGTCTTAACCTACGGCGGAATATCACTTTTCGTGGTTGTGTTTGCCGTTTATCCAATTGCAGTGGAACTATTTAGAAAATCTGATGTTCCAAAGAAGTTAATTCCATGCGCCGTGGCGGTCGGATCATTCACTTACACAATGACGTCTACTCCAGGCTCTCCAGCCATACCAAACGTTATTCCATCTCAATATTTTGGAACGGACGCTTTTGCTGCTCCGGGAATCGGCATCATCGCCACTATTTTGTCGCTGATACTTAGTATGCTATGGCTGAATTATCAGGTAAGACTTGCGCGACAAAATGGAGAAGGATACGGCAATTACCAGGATAATTTAATCTACGTTTCACATGACAAATTACCAAGTTTCTGGATGGCGGTTATTCCGGTTTTTATTGTTATTTCCATAAACTATATATCCGTAAACCATGTTTTTCCTAACATGGATACCTCCTACCTGCAAAGTGAAAAATACGGCGCAACTGATATACAAACCGTTAAGGGAAATTGGGCCATAATAATAGCGGTATTCTTTGCTACGACGTTTGTTTGGGTCGCAAATTATAAGAAGATCGACATAATCCGGTGCATAAATAATGGAGCAGTAGAATCTTTGGCGCCCATTTTCAATACCGCTTCCGTCGTTGGGTATGGAGCGGTCATAAACAGTCTTCCGGGTTTTGCCGTAGTCAGAAACTGGATTCTGTCACTTTCTCCGGACAATCCAATAATTTCAAGCGCAGTCGCCACAGGCGTTCTGTCCGGAATAACAGGCTCGGCCTCAGGAGGATTGAGTATCACACTGGAAACATTAGGAGCAAAATATCTCGAAATGATCAACGCAATAGGAATGAATCCTGAAATTATGCACAGAATAGTAGCGGTTGCGTCCGGAAGTTTGGATATTCTGCCTCATAACGGAGCGATTATCTCGCTTCTGGCCATCTGTGGATTAACTCACAAAGAATCGTACAAGGATATTTTTGTTTCATCACTGCTAGTTCAGTTGACAATGACGGTTGTTGTCGTTGCGATTGCCATGACATTTGGATCTTTTTAGTCCAGAAAGTCATTTGGCTTAGGCGCATAAAGCGGTTATAATTCATCATTTATGTTTGCAGAAAGCCATGAATTTAAAAAAAACGGAGCTAGATACTATTATTCCGACCAAAATAGTTGGTCCCATAAAAATAAATTACAATGAATCGATGAATCTATGCTCTATTCCGCTTGCTACATTTGAGGTCCCCATATGGAATTCTACCCAACGGGGAGCGCTTGTGTCTCAAGCAACTTCCGGGATAAATGTAAACGTTATCGACGACGTTATGACGAGATCGGTAATTCTAGAGGCTCCTGATCTTGCAAGTGCATTGTCATGCAAAGCTTGGATTGAAAACAACATGAAGTCCGTTGCAGAATTAGTTGGAAAAACAAGTAATTTCGCGAAATTAAAAGATCTGCATATGGAAAACATCGGAAGATTGCTCTATGTTCATCTGGGAATTGAAACTGGAAACGCTTCCGGTCATAACATGGTAACTAAAGCCGCAGATGCAATCCTGGAATTTATTATATCCAATTGTGAAAATGTAAAATATGAATCCGTTTCAGGAAACTACTGCACAGACAAGAAAGTTTCAGCCATCAATGGTATTCTGGGAAGAGGAAAACGAGTTTCCGCAGAAATCATGGTTCCGCGCGACGTGTGTCTAAAAATTCTAAAGACAACTCCGGAAAAAATAGTGAGTTTAAATGTCAAGAAGAATTTAATCGGAAGTATTTTATCAGGGGGAATCAGAACGGCAAACGCCCACTACGGAAACACCGTACTCGCTATCTATCTGGCTACTGGACAGGATGGGGCTAATGTAACCGAAGCATCCCAGGGAATCACATTGGCGGACATGTCAGAGGATGATCTGTACTTTTCAGTAAATCTTCCTAACATAATTGTCGGCACCGTCGGAAACGGAAAAAACATGCGGTTTGCGATCAAGAATCTCGAATTGATGGAGTGTTATCCGTCCGATCCGCATTCATCGAAGAAGCTCGCCGCGTTGACGGCAGCCGCGGTCTTATGCTCCGAGCTGTCTCTTATGGCTGCTCTTGCTAATCAAGGTGAATTGATGCGTTCCCATATAAAATTAGAAAGACATAAAAAATGAAAATCGGCATAGACTCAATTGCATTTTCTACATCCAGATACTTTTTAAGTTTGGAAACGCTGGCCAAACACCGCAATGTAAATTATGAAAAATATAATGTTGGTATTGGCCAAGCTAAGATGTCAGTATTTCCTCCGAACGAAGATATAGTCACCATCGCCATAGATGCCGCCCAAAAAGTCATATCCCAAATGGATGATAAAAATGACATAGACATTTTGATCTTCGCCACAGAGTCAGCATTTGATCTGTCTAAATCTGCGGGAATATACGTTCATCATTTTTTAAAATTAAAAGAAGATTGTCGAGTTTTTGACCTGAAGCAAGCATGCTATTCGGCCGTAGCTGCGTTGCAATTGGCTAAATCATATATCGTAGACAATCCAAATTCGAAGGTTTTGATCATAGGATCCGACATCATCAAATATTCTCCTAACACATCCGGAGAACCGACCCAAGGAGGAGCTGCGGTTGCTTTCATAGTCACGCAAAACCCTAGAATTCTGGAAATTGAGCCGTACGCCGGAATTCATACGGTCGATGTTATGGATTTTTGGCGTCCCTCTCATTTGGATGAAGCTCTATTTGACGGAAAACTATCGGCCTATAATTATCTAAAATCTCTGGATATTTGCGTTGATAGATACTGGAAAAAATCTAATCTGGCGATTTCCGCCATAGATCACGTATGCTTCCATGCTCCGTTTGGTAAAATGGCTCAGAAAGCCAACAATAAACTGTTTAGATGTCCATCAATTAATGAAACATTGATATATAATTCCGTCATTGGAAATAGCTGTTCGGCGTCTCTTTTTATTTGTTTTATTTCTCTTTTGGATAATGTGAAGGATGACATTTCCCATAAAAGAATTGGATTTTTCAGCTATGGCTCCGGTAGTGTGGCTGAATTTTTCAGTGGTATTATTCCCGAAAACTATGGACAAACGCTTGATACTAGGAATAATCTAAAAATGCTTTCCGATAGAATTGAAATTGCAATTTCGGAATACGAATTATTGTACAACAATAAATTTCATGACGGTTATCACTATGAAAATGTTGGAAATATAACTATGTTGGGCATTAATAACAATCAGAGAATATACCGACGGCTGCAAAATAATTAATTAGGAAACATATTAGAATTTTAGTATAGTTTTCAGTGGAGAAAAAAATGGATGAAATCGTTCTAAAGGCACACTCAACTTTAACAAGATGCGTATTTATTTTCCACGGATATGGAGCGGACAACAACGATTTACGCCCGGTTGGAGAAGAATTTGCTAAGGCCCTTCCCGGAGCTGAAATCCATCTTCCCAATGGCATCGAAAGCTGCGACGATGGGTTCGGACGCCAATGGTTTTCACTGAAAAACAATGATATAAAAATATGGGAACAGGCGTTTGAAAAAAATACTCCCCCTATAGTATCCCACATAGAGGCAGTAATTTCCCAGAAGAATTTGGAATATAAAAATGTGATATTTGCCGGATTTTCGCAAGGGGCGATGCTATCGTTAAGTCTGGGATTAAAATATGAAGTTGAAGCCGTGATAGCTTTTTCTGGTCTACTGCTAAGTCCGAACGAATGCGTCCATAGAAAAAATACAAAAATTTTACTTACCCACGGAGGGGAAGACACTGTCATTCCTATTAGCGCTATGACGCTGACTCAAGAAGCTCTTATGGGAGTTGGTATCGATGTAAAAACGGCTATTAGTCCAAAATTATCTCACGGAATTGATAATTATTTGTTAGGTCAGGCCATAGACTTTTTGAAAATGCTATAATAGCATCTATTGTATTAGATTCGGAGCAGCGCAATGTCCATAACTGAAGCAGATGTTAGAAAAGTGTCATTTTTAGCTCGTATTAGATTGGATGACTCGAAAATTAGTGAAATTCAGAACAGTCTCAATGGAATTCTTAACTTTGTCGAGCAACTTGAAGAGATCGATTGCTCCGGAGTGGACAATACGGTTCAATACGCAACCAGTTTGCATGAACGAGAAGACATTGCCATTTATTGCGATCCAGCAGTTATGGATAATGCTCCGGAAAAAGAGTGTAATATGTTTGTTGTTCCTAAAGTTGTTGGATAGCTGTCTTCAGAGTTTTTGTGGGTAGTATGGAAAAAATTCATATGACTCCGGAGGGTTTTAAAAGCCTGGAGGAGGAGTTAAGAAATCTTAAATTTGTTGAAAGACCTGCCATCATAAATGCAATTTCAGAAGCAATAGCTCTGGGAGACCTATCTGAAAATGCAGAATATCACTATGCGAAGGAGAGACAAGGATTTATAGAAGGCCAAATTAAGGAATTAGAATTTAAATTATCCAGAGCTGAAATTGTAGATATAAAAAAACTCGGAGGCACTGGAGTCAAATTTGGATCCACCGTAACAATCTTTGATGAATCTTCTGAAGAAGAAATTACCTACAAAATAGTTGGCCTAGACGAAGCCGATGTAAAGAAAAAATTGCTCTCCATTGAGTCTCCGCTAGCTCGAGCGCTAATAGGAAAAGACGTTGGAGATGAAATAAAACTTAACACTCCTTCCGGCAAAAAACACTACGAAATAATAAAAATAGAATATATTTAATCGGAGAGGAGACAAGGGATGTTTGATCTAAGTGGTAAAATTGCTCTTGTGACAGGAGCAACGGGAGCAATCGGCGGAGCAATTGCTTGTACTCTTCACAAAATGGGAGCAATTTTAGCGGTTTCAGGCACGAAAGTCGAAAATCTTGAACACCTAACTAATGAGCTAACCGAAAGAATTTATCCGTTTGCCTGTGACTTGAGTCTTGCCGAAGCAATTGACGATTTAATAGTCAACATTGAACAAACCTGCGGACAGGTTGATATTCTTGTGAATAATGCCGGCATAGCGAGAGATCAGTTACTAATGAGAATGTCGAATACAGACTGGTCCGATGTAATGACCGTCAATTTGGAAGCGCCTTTTAGATTAATGCGAACAATCTCCAGAGGTATGATTAAAAAAAAATGGGGGCGAATTATAAATATTTCGTCGATTGTCGGAGCAATTGGAAACCCTGGGCAGACCAATTATGCAGCCTCCAAATCTGGACTGTTCGGATTATCGAAATCCGCAGCTGCGGAGTTGGCTCCGAGAAATATTACGGTGAACTGCGTAGCTCCAGGATTTATTGAATCTCCAATGATTGCAAAAATTCCGCCGTCCCACCGGGAGCATTTGGAAAAGAGTATCCCGATGGCGCGGATTGGACAACCAAAAGACGTTGCGGCCGCCGTTGGCTTTTTGGCAAGCGACGAAGCCTCCTATATCACCGGACACGTATTGCATGTTAATGGTGGGATGGCCATGTTATAATTCATGAATATAACAACCCTAGATCTTCCGTTTTTTTTTAATAAAAAAGAAGAAAAGTGCGCGCTATCCATCGCAAAAACATCGGATTTTTGTTGGGAAAATTTGTGTGGACATCTATCCGAAGACGAATTTAAAAAATCAAATTCCATTAGTCTGGAAAAAAGAAAAAGGCAATACTGTTTGGGAAGGATAACAACTAAAAAAGCTCTTCATGCGTTTATTGCGAGTCCAACGTTCAAAGAAATTAATATAATAAACGCAAAATCCGGTTGTCCAATTATTGAAAACTTCGATTATTTTACGAGCATTAGCCATACGGATGAAGTTGTCGCCAGCCTGGTGTTCAAAAAGGGTTTTTCCTTTGGAATAGATATCGAGAGCATGAGAGAAAACAGAGTCGAAGCGCTTAAATCAATAATGTCAGAGAAAGAATGTATTTCCAATGATCTGAAAAACCTCACTGCAGCCTGGACATTGAAAGAGGCGCTAAGCAAAGCTTTACAATGTGGATTTCATATGCCATTTGAAGAATTTAAACTATCTAAATTTTCGGAAAACGATCAAATTTTTTCATGCTTATATTCGAAGCATCCAGAATTTAAAGGAGTTGCGTTAATTTACGAAAACAATTTCTACGCCATCGCTTATCCGGCGAATATCGAGGGGTTTCCAGAAGCATATTGTTCGAAACTTTTGTGAGACTGCAGCATAATTAAAACAGTTGCATTAAAAAGGCCGAAGGACGCTTCCAGAGTTCCTCCGGCAAAGATTGCGTATCGACACAAAACCCGGTCGGAGTTCTCAAAGGCCGTCCAGCATAAGGTCTCTGAGCGAATCTCTAAACGCTACCGTTTCTCATCGCTATTAATTCTGCCTGTTTTTGCGTAATCGGTCCGTTATAATACTCAATTACGCATGGGGAATCTGCTATCTCGTCGCCAAAGATTGTGCCATAAGGAACCAACAAATACTTCATGGTGGGGGCACCATCCAAAGGATTAATAGGAACCGGCGTTATGCCTATGCCGGGGATGTTTCCTCTTTCTATTACCTTCAACAGAGAATCCGAAGGGAATATCACCCCCATCAAATTTTGGCATTCACAAAACAACTCTCGCCGATGATTTCCACTCCTGATGGAATTTGTATCGATCTCAAGTTAGTTTCTCGAAAGGCACTGGCATCGATTATTTCCAGGTGAGAGTTCGCCTCAAATATCACCTCGTTCAGACTGCGGCAATACCCAAAACAGTGCTCGCCGATGATTTCCACCGTTGCCGGAATGCGTATCGATTCCAGACCGGACTCAGAAAAGGCCCTTTCATCGATTTCTCTCAGATTAGAGTCACCCTCAAATATCACCTCGCGCAGGCTTTTGCAATACCTAAAACACCCCATGCCTATGAATTCCACCGTTGCCGGAATGCGTATCGATTCCAGGCCGGAGTAAGAAAAGGCCATTTTATCGATTTGTCTCAGGCTAGAGTTGTCCTCAAATATCACCTCGTTCAGGCTTTTGCAATCCATAAAACACTTCTCGCCGATGATTTCCACGCCGTTCGGAATAACCACACACGACGCTCTGCGAGAGCCTTTAGTGATTACCGTTACGATGATTTTCTTGCCGTTATTTTCGACCGTTTGCCTCATTAACATCGCAGGAGCATCCACCAGCTGGCACGAGGCGCGGCCGTCACCTAAGATCTGATATTCGACGCCGTCAGTTCTTACCACCGGCTCCATCCCCTCGACTCCGACGGCGAACAGCGTCGCTGTAAGAATTGCTGCCAATAATCTCTTCATTTCTTTCTCCTTTTCTAAAAAATTACTGCCGATTTTCCGTTGTTTCGGCGATTACCCTGACGCCTCTGTTCCTGAGGGCCTCAAATCCGAGTTCATTCATGCCGGAGTAAACGGTTATCCGTTTCAAATTAGAACAACCTTCAAAGATTGCGGGTCCGATTTCTCTCAGATTAAAACCACCCTCAAATATCACCTCGTGCAGATCTTCGCAGCCATAAAAACAACTCTCGCCGATGATTTCCACCTTTGAGGGAATGCGTATCGATTCCAGGCCGGAAAAAGAAAAGGCCCGACCATCAATTCGCGTCAGGTTAGAGCCTTCCTCAAATACCACCTCGTTCAGACTTCGGCACCCATCAAAACACCTCTCGCCGATGATTTCCACGCTGTTTGGAATAACCACACGCGACACTCCGCGAGAGCCGTTAGCGATTACCGTTACGAGGAATT
>JAISQI010000010.1 GCA_031274295.1 Holosporaceae bacterium | reverse complement strand
CACCCCCAAGAAAATGTTAAACCCAGCCCAACCACCGCAGGCAAATCGCCCCGACCCCGCACTAAAACCCCGCGGGCCCCCCCCCCCCCGTGTTTTACAATAGGCAAATTAGCGCTACCCTCGTTTCCCAAATAAAACAATGTCTTTCCCGCGCTAATCATCTTAATCCCTCTCCTACAATTTATACCTCCATATTCCTAAATATTTCCTAAATTGATTAAAAAATCCGGCATTAATCATTTTAAAGTTCGTTCTGAAGGACATCCACCCGAGTGTAAAACTCTCCGCAATAGGAAAATGGCGTTTTTGGAGAAAGTCTGGAAATCATCTCTAACTAAGAGTCTCAGTAACTTATTGATAAAAAACCCAATCAACAAAAAAGATAATATTCTGAAGTCTAAGTTATATTAAATTAGCAATACCGTCACTTAATTTTTATTGTTTTGAGTATCGCTAATAAGGTACAATAGCACGACGATTGGAAGATGAAATGGAAGACTGGAAAGATCTGATTCCTGGGACTGTATCAAGAAAATATGAAGTACACAATTTTAATCATGCTTTAGAAATATTATCTCAAGCTTATAAGCAAGAGTTCGATGAGATTATCGATGCGTTAGAAAAATTTTCTCTTTCGAAAGTCGATATCATGTCTGGCGGGGGAAACGAGTCCGCTATTCCCAAGAAATTATCGGCTTTACTGCATCCGAAGAATTGGTCGGAAGTTAAGATTACAGGCGATTTAGTCGTTCATCTTTGTTCAAGAAACAAATCTGAACCAGCTGCGCAAAAAGTTATTGAAAATTTTATTGATGGTCACACCATCGACTATGTCAAGGAAAAGATTGCAATCGATATGGAATGAAACAGCAAAGATCAAACATTTATCGCGATTTATATGCTCTACGGACTTTTTATGAATGCGATATTATCGCATGCGGCATAATTATTACCAGAAGCAAAGCGTTAAACGCCGTGTTTTCTCAATTGGATATCAAAGCAAAATATGGAGCGAGTACAACATGGACCGGAAAGTTGATTCCTCGTATTCGCTCCAGACGACACGGCGGTTGTCCTTTGTTAGTGTTAGGAATTACGCCGCAGGTTATAGAAGATTTAGGTGAAAATTAATGGCGGTAGGCGATTCTGATTATCACAAGAATAACGATTTGATTAGCCTCTGTGGCGGACGAAAATTTAAGACCATTTTGGCCGATCCTCCATGGCAATTTCAAAATAGAACCGGGAAAATGGCTCCGGAGCACAAACGTCTCCATCGTTATCCGACAATGAAGCTGGAAGAGATAATGGCTTTGCCGGTTAGCGAGGTTGCGGACTCTCGATGCCATCTCTATCTTTGGACGCCCAACGCTCTTCTGTCGGAGGGATTGAAAGTTTTGGAAGCGTGGGGATTTGAGTATAAAACTAATATCGTGTGGGAAAAAGTCCGCAAAGACGGAGAACCGGACGGAAGGGGCGTTGGATTCTATTTTCGGAATGTAACGGAATTATTACTGTTCGGAACGCGTGGAAACCACGTCAGAACATTAGATCCTGCTCGGAGTCAGGTGAATCTTATTCGCTCTCAAAAAAGAGAACATTCTCGTAAACCGGATGAAATAATTGAATTGATAGAAAAATGCAGCGACGCGCCGTTCTTAGAGCTATTTGCGCGAGGCAATAGGAACAACTGGACATTGTGGGGAAATCAAGCGGACGACTCATATGTTCCGGATTGGCCTACGTACAAAATTGCTCAAAAGCATTAAAATTATCAATTGAGAGGATGTAATAGCAGGTGTGGCAAAAAGCTTATTATTTGCAATATCCGCAAAATATGCGACTTCTCTAGAAACTGACAATATAATCGGTCAAGGTATATGTTCTATTTATGAGCAGCAGAACAGAGAGCTCCAACATACGTTTTAGATAGCGCATATATTGCCTAATCTCTTAGACTGTCCTGTAACTCTCCATTAACATCTATTTTTTTAAGAACTTTCATGGTTCTTTTATTTAATCCGCCAATAATTACTTTTATATTTTGATATCTTACTTCGGCAACGAACTCTTTGAGAACATTTACTCCGGTGATATCAATAAATGGTACATTTTGCATATCGATATAGATAACATCATGCGTTTTCGGTAAAGATCTCAATGCTTTTTTCAGAATAGGAGCTGCTCCAAAGAACAGATGTCCGTGGATTTTAACATATTCGCACTCTTTCTCGCTATTATCCTGATTAATTATAATTTTTGAAAAAGTTTCTGTTGAGGTTGTTTCAACTGACCTTTTAATAAATAGAAAGGCAGAAAGTATAAGCCCGATTTCCACTGCCATAACTATGTCCACCAGCAATGTTATAAGTATGGTTATGATAAAAACAAAACTATCGCTTCTGGGAGCCAGAAAAATATATTTATTTTTCTTAAATGAAACCATGCCGTAAGCAACCGACAGCAGTATAGAAGATAGGCAAGATAGTGGAATGATTTTTACAAAATCTTTCAGACACAAAACAAACAGTAGCAAAAAAAATACATTGAATAATCCTGCGACTGGAGTTTTAGCCCCTACTTTTACATTTAATGAAGTTGTACCTAGAGCGCAGGTTGCAGGTATTCCTCCGAAAAAAGCGGAGCCCAAGTTTGCTATCCCCTGCCCTATTAGTTCCATATTTGAATTATGTTTTTGTCTGGACAAATTATCAGAAATTACAGCTCCAAGCAAACTTTCCAAGCCTCCTAAAAATGCAATTGCAAACGCCGCCGGAAATAGATCTTTTAGATTAGAAAAAGAAAAGATAAATTCTGGAATAGAGAACTTTAGTAATGGAGTCGATAAATTTCCAAATTTACTACCGATAGTCTCCATGCCAACATTGTTAAAAATAAGCGAATAGATTATTCCAAAAGCGAGCACGACAAAATATCTCGGCATATTCGGTCGATATTTCTGCATTATTTCTAAAAATACTAGAGAAAATACGGCCAGTATAAATGAGTAAAAATTTATTGAATCCAAATTTGCAATACAACATGATAATCTATCTATAACATTCGCTGGTACTACGGTTAGAGTGAGTCCTAGGAAGGTGCTTAACTGGGCCACAATAATTGACAATCCTATTCCTGATGTAAAACCAGCCGTAATTGGATAAGGGATATAATGAATAAGATTCCCCATTTGAGTCATTCCTAATAAAATCATCATAATTCCGGCCATTATTAGCGCACAACCCATACCTTCAAAACCGTGATCTCTTATTATATTGGCGACAATCATGGCAAATGCACCTGTTGGTCCTACTATCTGAAACTTCGCTCCCCCAAATAAACAAGCCAAAGAACCTGCAATAATACATGTTATTATTCCAATACACGGAGACACTCCAGATGCAATAGCAAACGTCATAAATAATGGAAACGCCACAACAGAAATTAATAATCCGGCTTTTAAATCACATAAAAAAGAGTCTATGGAATAATCCTTAGATAAAGAAAGAACTATCTCTGGCATCCATTTATGTTTCACATTGTCGAATAAATTTTTCATAAATATCCATTTATTAGAATAACATTATAATAAATAGGAAGATTTCATTCTTTCACAAGGTAAAATTTTAAAAGAGTTGTTACCAGCTTTAAAAAAAATATAAAATCAATGTAATTTTATCTGGAAATGCTCCAGCCGCCGCCAAGAGCTTTACAAAGATCAACGACGGCGTTCAGTTGATTTTGCAGAGCTCCCACCAATTCCATTTCCGCAGACAACAGTCCTCTTTCGACGTCCAGGAGATCAAGCAGCCCTATCAAACCGGAGTCTTTTTGCTTTCGGGCGATGTGATAGCTTCTCTTTAGAGAATTCACCTGCCGCGTTCTGGATACCACTATTTCACGATTTTTTCTGTTGGACACCAGCGCATCCAGAGTCTCTTTAAAGGCAACTTGCACGGATTTTTCATAAGCCGCCAATATTTTTCTGTAATTGGCTTGAGCGGCGTCATTCATGGCAGAAATTTTTCCTCCGGAAAAGACTGGCAACGAGACTCCTCCGTTGAAATTCCACATGTCAGACCCGCTATTGAATAGTTTCGCCAGGGAATTGCTCTCAAATCCAAAAACTCCGGTCAGAGAAATTGATGGGAAATGAGCCGCACAGGCTTCTCCTATTTTGGCATTGGCGGCCATAAGTTGCCCTTCCGCTTGCAAAACATCTGGCCTTCTCAATAAAATATCCGATGGAATCCCTTTGGGAACGCGGGATGGAATACGTAATTTCTCAATGGCCTGATCCTTGGAGATCTTTCGAATGACCATTTCCCGAGGACTAGCTCCGATTAGAACGCCCATTGCCGTTTCGACCTTCGCCAAGGAAGATTCCAAATCCAAGACTACCGTTTTTACGGAGGACATTTCCGATTCGACTCTCAGATGATCCAATTCGGTACAGTAGCCATTTTTAAACCTGCTTTTGTAGACGGCGCAGGCTTCTTGACGAGCCTTAAGAGTCCTCTTGGCAATAGCTAATTTTGCGTCCAACGCCCTCAGCAGAAAATATGTTTTTGCGACCTCTGAGGTCACCGAAAGTAGAATGGATTCTTTGGCTGCCCTAGTGGATAGTAAATTTGCTCTAGCCGCTTCGTTAGCTCTTCTGTATTTTCCGAAAAAGTCTATTTCATAAGATGCGACTGCCGTTCCCAAGTAATCGGTAATATTTCGTTTCTGGGAGAGTCCCGGCATGTAATTTTTCCCTCTCTTAGAAACAAAAGTACTGCTTCCTTCCCCAGATACTCCCACCGATGGCAATAAATCCGCCGTCGCTACTCCGGCCGCCGCCCTAGCTATGTCGATGTTTGCTATGGCCTGCTTCAGATCGGCATTATGCTGAAGAGCCCGCTCCTCCAATTTATTCAAAGTGGTGTCTGCAAACACGTTCCACCATTTTTCAGTCGCAAATTCTTTTATTTCTTCTTGAGCGCTCAGCTCCGGCATATCGATTTTCGGCCGTTCGTAATCCGGACCAACTTCGCAAGCCGCCAGAAGGATCAGCGGAGTCAGAACCCTTATATTTTTAGGATTGAGCATTTTTCTTTCCCCTTCTAAATCTCTCGCTGCCCATCGTCACTAGCACATAAAATAGCGGAATAAACAACGGAGCAAGCAGCGTTGCTCCGAGCATTCCCCCAATGACTCCGGTTCCCAGGGAGTGACGACTAGCGCTGCCGGCTCCACTGCTCATAGACAATGGGAGACACCCAAAAACGAAAGCCAGCGACGTCATAATGATAGGACGGAACCTGAGTCTGGCAGCGTGTATGGCTGAATTCAGAAGCGATTCTCCGGATTTCCTCAGCATAACGGCAAACTCCACTATTAAAATAGCGTTCTTAGATGACAATCCGATCAGAGAAACCAACGCTATCTGGAAATAAATATCGTTGCTGAGTCCGCGAAGACAAACGGCGGAAATTGCTCCCAGGAGAGCGAATGGTACCACTAAAATTATGGCAAATGGCAAAGTCCAGCGCTCATATTGGGCAGCCAAAATCAAAAACACCATCAGCAATCCGAGAATGAGTGCGTCATAGGAAGAACCTCCGGTTTTCTTCTCCTGATAGGCTGATCCAGTCCAAGACAGAACATAGTCCTCTCCCAGTACCTGCTCGGCAACCTCCTCCATCACCCGAATGGCCTCTCCGGAGGTAAACCCCGGAGCTGGATTGCCTAAAATTTTTGCCGCCGGAAAGACGTTAAATCTCTCGACTACCACAGGTCCGACTGTTGGCGTCAATTTTACAAACGCCGACATGGGAATCATGGATCCGTTGGCGGATTTCACATACAATTCACTAATTTGTTCCGGATGGGCGCGATAATTTCCCTTGGCCTGAAGCATGACCTTGTAACCCCGCCCGAATTGTGAAAAATCGTTTATGTACAATGAATTAAACGTTGCCGCCATGGTGGCATATATTTCGTCTATCGGCACCTTAAAGGATATGGCTTTAAGATTGTCGACTTCCATTTTAAATTGTGGAGTAGCTGCGTTAAATGTGGAGCTTAATCCGACCAACTCGGAACGTTTAGATGCTGCCCCTAGAAATTCTTTAATTTTCGCCTCCAGAGCCCTAACGTCAGTTTTTCCGACTTGTTGAATATAGGCCTCAAAACCTCCGGTCATGCTCATGCCGACAATGGGAGGAGGACAAAATGCCAGGACCATGCCGTCCGTAATGCCGCCGCCCACCTGCATGATTTTTTTGGCCACCATGCTGGAGGATTGCTCCGGCCGCGTTCTGACGCTCCAGTCTTTCAGAATTAAAAACATCGTAGCGGCATTGGTGGATGCGGTTCCGCTCAGCATGTCATATCCGGCAACATAAGCGCCATCGCGAACGTTCGGATCCTTCGCCATCTCGCTGCTAACCGTCGATATTACGTCCATGGATCGATCAATGGACGCCGCCGGATCCATTATGGCGCACGAAAAAACGATTCCCTGATCTTCCTCCGGCAACAGACTTCCAGGAGTTATTTTGAACAAAATTACCACCGCAATCATGATTACCGATACCAACGCTAAAGAAATCTTTGTGTTTTTCAGAAAAAATTCCACCGACTTTGTATAGATCGCGGTGAGTCTCTCGAATTTGTCATCGAACCAACTGAAAATCGCATTTTTTTCAACCCTTCCCGACGAATGGTCCTGCAAAAAAACCACGCACAAAGCGGGAGTCAAAGTAAGAGCGCAAATACCGGATATAATAACCGAAAAAGCAATGGTAATGGCAAATTGCCTGTACATAGTTCCCACCAATCCGCCCATGAACGACACCGGAATGAAAACCGCGCACAAGACGAGAACGATGGCCACTAGAGCTCCGCTCACTTCTTCCATCGCTTTGACGGTGGCGTCTCGCGCCGACAATTTTTCGCTCTTCATGAGTCGTTCTACATTTTCAATGACAATTATGGCGTCGTCGACCACGATTCCAATGGCCAGAACCAATCCGAACAACGTCAGGGTATTTATGGAAAATCCGCACAGCATCATACCGGCGAACGTTCCAATAATCGACACTGGAACAGCCAGGCAGGGAATAAACGTCGCCCTTAGATTCTTCAGAAATAGTAGAATAACCAAAAATACCAATCCGATTGCCTCGAACAGAGTTTTTACGACTTCATTTATGGAGTGGCGAACGAATCCCGCCGTATCGTAAATGGTCTTATGGCGGATACCTTTTGGATAATGAGCGGATAATTCCGTTAATTTCTTTTCGACCCTCTCGGCGGTCTCCAGAGCATTGGCTCCGGGAGAGAGAAAAATCATAATGGGAATGGCGTCCCGTCCTCCGGTTTTGGCCATAATGTCGTAGGACTGAGATCCTAACTCGACGTCGGCCACATCCTTTAATCTCAAAGATGTTCCGTCAGGATTTGCCCTAAGGATTATGTTCTCGAACTCCGGTACCGTTGAATATCTACCGGGAGCGACCACTAAATAGCTTCGATCTACCTTTACGTCCATTGGTTTTTTTCCAATAGCTCCGGCCGCTCTCTGGGCATTTTGGGAAGATATGGCGGCGGCAACTTCCGACGTGCTTAAGTTTACTTTTGAAAGTACATCCGGCTTCAGCCAAATTCTCATGGAATAGACATTGCCGGTCATGACGCTGGCATCGCCGACTCCCTCGAGTCTTTTTAACTCGTCAACGATGTTCAAAATGGCGTAGTTTCCCATGTAGATGGCGTCGTACCTGTCATCGTCAGAAAACAAAGATATTATCTGAAGAATGGCGGAAGATCTTTTCATGACGTTCACGCCATATCTTCTCACCTCCTCCGGCAAAGACGACATTACCATCTGAACGCGGTTATTGACGTTTATCATGGCCCTGTCCGGATCCGCCCCAACCTTAAAAAAGACCTGAGTCGTGGATGATCCACTGTTGCCGGACGCCACCGAATTCATGTAGATCATGTCCTCCACGCCGTTAATCTTTTGCTCAATCGGAGCCAGAACTGTTTCTGATATGGTCTCGGCGCTGGCCCCCGGATACGTGGCTGAAACCATAATGGACGGCGGAGTCAAATCCGGATACTGCGCCACCGGCAGATTGTTCATGGACACAAAACCCGCTATGACAATGATCAGAGAGACAACGGTCGCAAAAATCGGCCTGTCTATAAAAAAACGAGAGAACATAAACTAATTCCTTCCGTTATTACTTGGAATCTACAGATTTTATTACGGCTTTTACCGGTTGTCCCGGGCGAGCCTTAATAATTCCCTCCGATACGACGATTTCTCCCTCTTTCAGCCCGGAATGTACAATTACATTGTTACCGACTAGTTCGACATTTACTGGACGAACCTCCACAACTTTATCATCCTTCACCACATAAACGATGGTTCCACTTGGAGTGGAAATTAACGCCGATTGGGGAATGACGACAGCGTCGCGGTATTCCGCCCCCACCAGTTTCACCCGCACAAACTGACCCGGCAGCAGCAATTTTTGCTTTTCGTCGTTAGGAATTTCCGCTTTAATGGATACGCTAGAAGTCTGACTGTCTTCGCTGCTGTCCACAAAGATGATTTTGCCAGATTCCGGATATACGGACCCGTCCGACATAATAACTTCCACTCTGTAACTGTCCGATCCGTTGAGCGTTATCTTGCCGTCCCGACGGCTTTTGTTAATGCTGCTCCACAGCGCTCCGGATATGGAAAAATTCGCGTGCAAAGGGCATATCTGCACCATGGACGTCAACAAACTCGACTCTCCGGCCGGAGATATTAAATTTCCAATCGACTGCGCCTCTTTTCTAACCATTCCGGAAATCGGAGCCTTCACCTCCGTGTATCCCAGATTGATTTCCGCCTCATGCAGCGATCCTTCCGCTACCTTCAGATTGGCGTCGGCCCTTTCGTAAGCCGAAAGGGAATCGTCATGCTCCTTTTGGCTCACGGCGCCGTCTTTAAATAATTTTTTCATGCGTTCGTAATCGCGGGTGGTTCGACGCAGCTCCGATTGGGCCTGGGCCAATGTCCCGTTGGCTCGAGTTAGCGCGGCTTTGTAGGGCTCTTGATCTATTTCAAACAGCTTCTCCCCCGCTTTAACGTATTGTCCCTCTTGAAACACGCGGGCCTTTAAAATTCCGCCCACCTGAGCACGAATTTGTATCTCCAAAGAACCTGTTATTTTCGCTGGAGCTTCGACTACCAAGGGAACATTTTGTTTAATGGCTCTGGCGGCCCCAACTAACGGCGCGGGCGTCTGCGTCGGCCCCTTTTCTTTACATCCGGAAAGAATCAAAAGCGCCGTCAACAAAACATTTTTTAATATCCGCATAGAATCTCCAACCACAAAGCCACCTGGCCTTCAGGATTATGATACAGTCGTACAAGTGGAGTCAATTAATTTTTTGTTAACTAAGATTAACTAACCAAAGGGCAGCCGGAAGCCTTTTCTAACTATCCAACATGATATTTTAAACAAAAATTATCGTTGAACTTGGAATCGAAGCCAAAAAATTCAGTAGAAGATTATGTACTTGCAATTACGAACATTATTTTTGTATGATTCCTGAGAAAATCTTTAATGCTAGAGTAATTATTTGGATCTAATTAAAAACGTTGTTACGGTTGGAGGATGGACATTAGTCTATCGCATTAGTAGTTTTGTAAGAGACATAGCCCAGTCATATTTTCTTGGCGCCGGGATGTTTTCGGATGTTTTTTCTCTTTCCTTCAAATTCGCCAATTCGCTGAGGAAACTGTTCGCAGAGGGTGCTTTTAACGCGTCTTTCCTGCCAATATTTGCGAATTCTTTAAAAGACAACGGTCCTAAAGAAGCTCAACAGGTAGCCTCTCAGATTTTCACCTGGTTGACGCTTTTGATTTCCTGTTTTTCCATCGTATGTTTGATTTTTTTCAGGGAAATAATGTATGTATTTGGAGCGGGTATAAGAGAGCACAAAGAAGAATTTGAACACCTGGTTTCCGTTGGAAGAATTTGCTCTCCCTATGTAGCCGCGTCATTTTTAGCAGCCATGTTTGGTGGTATTCTCAATACTTTTAATCGATTTGCCATGCCGGCCGCCGCTCAACTTACGTTGAACATTTTCGTTATTGGAGCGCTGTTTGCGGGACCGCTTTTTTTCCCAAGTACAGCTTACACGATGGCCTGGGCGACGTCTTTGGCTGGAGTTGGCCAAGTGATTATTCTATGGATTAATGTAAAGCTCTGTAAATTTAATGTGGTCTTCAATTTTTCTCCATTGAAAAATGAAGTGGTAACTTTCTTTAGGAAATTAATTTCTGGAGCCATTGGATCCGGAGTATTGCAGCTAAATATTCTTCTCGACTTTATATTGCTATCATTTCTACCAACAGGAGCTGTTTCGTACTTCTATTACGTTGATCACATTCATCAATTTCCAATAGGAATTCTTGGGATCGCCTTTAGCACTGCTCTATTGCCACCACTCACAAGGGACATTCATGAAAAAAATAATCCCG
>JAISQI010000070.1 GCA_031274295.1 Holosporaceae bacterium | reverse complement strand
AGAGAATATCGCCACTAAAATGCAATATATGCATTCGAGACTATTAAAAAAAAACATATTTGCTGATGCGCGGGTTGTGAAAATTATTCCGTACATTCCGATTAAACATAAAAATGTAATTTTTTGGCTAATAAATGTGGTCAGTTTAAATGAAATAAAGCTTTTTCTAGGATTTGCTATGGCCAGAGACCTATCAATAAACTTCTGGGAATTTAGCATCTCGAGAAACAAATATGTAGCCATTAGCGCAGCTCCTAAATATCCCCAAATCTGTTTAAATTTTTCCGCATATATCATTAATAACGATACCAATACTGTAATAAGGAAAGACAACCATATAATCCTAAAAAATTTTCCGTAGATAATTTGCGCTTCTTTATCAGAAATTTGTAAAATCCTGAGTTTACTGTGTGCCGGAGCAACTATAGCATAGTTAGACGTAAGTAAAATGACCCAAAATACTATTAATCTGAAATATGATTCGCATATCATTTCATGTCCGTTTAATAGACGTCCTAAAAAAATATCGGCACATTTGGTTAGAGCCATTGCTATTAACGCAGACAATACTATTCCCGATACCAAAGTTATAATTTTATCAAAATTATTATCTACTTTTTTTATTAATTTATTAAATTCTGCGGCTACTAATTTCTTTGAAAAGAAAAAGGAAATTGTAACTGCCAATCCAAGAATAATAGATTCTATAATTGTGAGAATTAACAAAAAATTCATGACGCACCCCTACAATAACTATGTTAATTCTAGCATTAAAATTGCAATCGAGGTATTTTTTGTTTAATTTCATGCGACAATTTTTATCAACCTTAAAAAACGTATGTTTTCCCATAATTTGTTGTAGCTGTGGGAAATTTGTAGATTCCGAGGGGTTGTGTCCCGAGTGTTGGAAACACATCAAGTGGATAGAAGATCCCAAATGTAGAATATGTGGAACTCCTTTTGAAATAGATATTGATACCATATGCCCGGTTTGTATTAGGCAGAAACCTCACTTCGACAAGGCCATTTCAGTATTTGAATACGACGATTTTTCCAAAAATATAGTATTGAAGTTCAAGCACGTGGATGCAACATACATGTCTCGGCAATTGGCCGCTTGGATTTATCGCGTATCCAAAGGAGATTTGAAAAATTCAAATATAATCATTCCGGTTCCAATACATTTTCTAAAACGACTAAAACGGAAATACAATCAATCCGAATTATTGGCGCAGGAACTGTCAAAGTTCAGCGGTATTGTCTATGAACCTAGGATTCTTCAAAAAATAAAACATACCTCTCAGCAGGAAGGATTATCACGGAATATACGCCTAAAAAACGTGCGTGGCTCCTTTGGAGTAGCTCCCAAGTACTCTCATCTGCTATCTAGAAAGAATGTGGTTTTGATTGATGACGTTCTGACGACAGGGGCTACTGCCAATGAATGCTCTAAAATACTGAAGAAATATGGAGCAGCTACGGTAGTGGTGTTAACTGTTGCTAGAGTAAATATACATCCAAGTTAGTAACTGCGAAATGTCGTACTACCGTCGTTAATAACTAAAACCTTAGATCAGCATTAAAATAGTTGCTGAATCACAATCTTTAGATTTTTTCATTTTAAAAACGAAACTTTAACCATTTGGAGTTATCGTTATAATAGTTTTGTGAGAAATATTATGAAGAGAATAATAGCAGTATTATATACCATAATCCTTGGAATGATTTTTGTTCATTCGGAGAGTATATCTATAAATGAAAGCAACTCAGAGTCGGAGCAGGAAGAGATCACCGAGAATGTGAAGAAAAACAAGAAAAAGAAATCCAAGAACGTAAAGAAAAACAAGAAAAATAACGCATCAAAGAAAAAGAAAAAATCTAAAGGCAAAAAGAAAATACGTGAGTCCACAGAAGAAGATTCAGCGGATGGCAATGTTGAATATTCAGATGAGGGGTCGGCAAGTTTTGATGAGGATGATGAATCTTCTTTAAAATCAGATAAAAAAAAGAACTTAAAAAAGAAAAAGAAAAAAAGCACTAAGGGCAAGAAAAAGAAAAAGCCTAAACTCCTTAAGAAATCAGATGATATTAAAGATAGTGACGAATCCGAGAACGATGATTGGAAGAACGAACAGGCTTTTAATTTACACGATGAAATGAGAATCATAGATCCAATTATTGATTCCAGTCAGATTATGAAGGATTCCATAAAAATAGAGGCCCTGCCAATTACAAAGCTTGCAAACATCGAGAAAATTAAATTGGATAAAGAGTTACTGGAGAATCCTGCTAAATTTGAAATTAGTAAATTGGAAGTTAGTAAAGATGTCGATGCTAAAATAGAAAAGCTTTCTGAGAAAGCGAAAGTAGGTTTAGAGGCTCGTCTCGAATCTACAATCGCAACAAACAAATTACCTATGCAACATAAAAATAGTCGCCCTAAAGATGGAAAAGAAAACGTTAGATTTCGCAAGGAACTCGAAAAATATCGCCAAATTTACGCTGAAAGCTTGAAAATAAATAGCATTAATGTGTAATTAATATATGTACAAACACGCATGGAACTAACTGGGAAGGTTTGTTGATATCCATTGTGAGGCAATGTAATTCGTTGATTTCTTCTTGCATCCCTGAATTCTGCGCCCCGACAATTAGGAATCGATTTTTTCAATCCTAGGATCCCGAACGCTGTTTTCTATCGTATATATTTCCGGAATGTTCTTTTCATGCGCCTCCAGTTTATCAAATTTCCTCGCCGTTGCCAGAACGCGACTTTCGAAGCTGGCGATGGTTTTATTGTAGGTGAAAACCGTTGACTTTATGCTTTTTCCTAGATCAAAAATGTGTCCAGACATGTTCGCCAGTCGCTTATACAACTCCCGCCCCAAGTCCACCATCTGGCGAGCGTTGTCGTTGATGTTCTGCTGACTCCAACCGAAGGCAACAGTCTGTAACAGAGCTAAAAGCAGTGTAGGAGTCGATATAATCACCCGTTCCCGCATGGCGAATTCCTGTAGAGACGGATCTTGCTCTATAGCGACGGAAAAAAAACTTTCTTGGGGCAGGAACATGATCACAAATTCCGGAGTCTGTTGAAATTGTGACCAGTATTTTTTATTCGCAAGAGCGGAAATATGATCTCGAATTTGTTTCGCGTGTTTTTTAAACAGATCTTTTTTCTTTTGTTCATCATCCGTTTCCATCGCCTCCAGATACGCCGACATCGGCACTTTCGCATCTACGATGAGCCGTCGTTCGTCGGGAAAGTATATCACCATGTCCGGTCGGATCTTAATGTCGTCCTTTTCTGACGAAACCTGCTCACTAAAATCGCAGTGTTCCACCATGCCGGCAATTTCCACGACTCGCCGCAACTGAATTTCTCCCCAATGACCGCGAACGTTCGGAGCCTTGAGCGCTGATACCAGACGATGAGTTTCGGTTTTTAATAAATTCTGCGTCGAAATTAAATCGTTTACCTGTTGTTTTAGGGCTTCATAGGCTCCGACTCTGGATTTTTCCAGATCCCCCAGCTTGTTGCCGACTCCTTCCAGAGCGTTTTTAATAGGATTTACCAATTCTCCGACGGATTTGGCATTCAAAGCCAGGTCCGATTTGGTTTTCTCCTGCAGTTGCTCAAAAGTCGTTTTGGCCAGATCCAAAAATGACTGATTGTTTTTGGATATAACGTCGGAACTAATGGCTTTGAATGTGTTGGTTAGTTTTTCTTCGGAGTTTTCCAAAAATTCTATCTTTTCTAATAGATTTTTGTGTCGTTCGGAAATTGTGATTTTTTCGAGTAACACGTTATGATACATTTTTTCAAATTCCGATAATCTATTGTTTTCCAACTTTAGATCCTGCAATTTTGATCTCTGAACGAAAATTACACAGGCGAAACAAAAAGTTGCGACCAACAAAAGCGCAATTATCATCGAATTCATTACATATTTCCTATAATTTTAGAGAGTTCACCGACAATATTCTGCAGTTCCGACGGATTTTCCCCCTCGGCTAGTATTCGCACAACCGACTCTGTTCCCGATGGGCGGACAATCAATTTTCCATGTCCCTCCAATTGTTGGGAAAACTTTTGAATCGCCCCTTTTATATCGAGGCGCGATAGAACGGACTTATTCGGAATTCGAACATTCTCGCTAACCGTAGGAAACGGTCGAAACAAACGCAATTGGCTGCATTTTTTTTGAGATTTTATCATATGCTCGATGACCTTCAGAGCAGCAAACAGGCCATCTCCGGTCAATAAGTGGGACTTTATGATGACGTGTCCAGACGGCTCCGCACCGAATTTTGCATTTCCGCTCCGCATATATTCGGAAATGTATCTGTCGCCGACGTTGGTTTTTATTAGCTTGATTTCCAGCGACGTCAAATACTTTTCCAATCCGAAGTTGGACATAATCGTGGACACAACCTCCGAATTTTCCTCCGACTTGGCCAAAATCGCGAGGATATGATCTCCATCCAGTATTTCGCCATTTTCGTCCGCTAGAAGAACGCGGTCTCCGTCGCCGTCGAAGGCAATGCCGATATCTGCTTTATGGCGTGCAACTGCCTCCGCCAAAACATGCGGACTGGTGACTCCGCAATTTTCGTTTATGTTGATACCATTGGAAAAATCGTTAATGGAAATCACCTCAAATCCGAATTCTCTAAGAACATCCGGAGCAATGTGCGAAAATGATCCATTGGCGGAATCCAGAACTATTTTTATTTCAGCTCCCTGAAGCTCGAACGAATTTTTTATTTTAGTGCGGTAGAAATCCAATCCAAATGAATCATAAAAAACTCGACCGATGTCCGCCTTTGTTGCTTTGCGCCAAAGCGTTCCATCTGCCATAATTTTTTCTAACTCGGATTCTTCTTCGTCCATCAGTTTCAATCCGTGACGATTGAACAGTTTTATGCCGTTGTCGTAGAATGGATTGTGGGAAGCCGATACCATAATTCCAGCATCCGCCCGCAACTCCGGAGTCAGCATCGAAACGGCCGGAGTGGGCACAACTCCCAACAACTTGACGTTCACTCCTAGGGAACATAGAGCCGCCGCCAAGGCGTGTTCGAACATATCTCCGGACAAACGCGTGTCCTTTCCTACAATAATTAAATTTCCACCTCCTTCAGGTTGACAGAACTTTGCTGCCACGGCGTTGGCTAATTTCCAACATAAATCAACGGTCAGAGGGGGTTCGTTGGCCACTCCTCGGATTCCGTCGGTCCCAAACAATCTACGCACCTTAGCTCCTTTACTGACGAGAACTTTCGGGGTATATGATACTACAGAAACGGTTGCATCAGTAAATGAAAAACATAGTTCGCTTTTTAGAAAATCAAAGAGGATTTCACGACGTTGCTCTGGTTAAACGGGCGCTGGACGCGTTGAAACTAGAGGTCGACCCCCAAAAGGTAATCGTCGTGGCCGGCACCAACGGAAAGGGATCTACCTGTGCAACCCTTCAGACATTACTAATGGCGGCTGGAAAAAATGTCGGACTTTATTCATCCCCCCATCTCATAAAAATAAATGAAAGAATAAAATTCAACGGGGAAGACATTTCCGACGATGATTTTTTCGAAATTTTCCAGCAGGTGCACGAAAAAATCCGCCCCAATGACCTGAGTTGTTTCGAATACCTCACCTTGATGGCCGCCTACTATTTCTTTGCCGTAAAAAAGGTCGATTTTGCGATTTTCGAAGTTGGCTTGGGAGGCATTTGCGACGCTACTCGATCCATTCCGCACGACGTCAGCGTAATTACGAAATTGGGCCTGGATCATGAAGCAATTTTGGGAAACAGTCTGGTGGAAATCGCGAAAAATAAATTTGGAGTCATAGGGGAAAGCAATAAAGTTTTTCATACGAAATTCGATGACGCGGGTGTAGTAGAATTGTCACAAAAAATCGCTGCCAAACATCATGCCGAGCTCATAGAGGCTTATCCCCACGACTGCGTCGTCGTCAATATCGGCGAATATCCGGATTTTTGGATAAAAACCCAATGGGGAAATTTCAAAATGAATTTGCAGGGGAAGCGAGCTGCTGAAAATACAGCTCTTGCCACCACGATATTTGATCACCTAGTCGAAGACGCGCAGAAATTTCTTCCGGCCATTGGTCAAGTGAATTGGCCCGGCCGCATGGAGAAAATCCGCCGTCAAAATCGCGACGTTTTTCTATCCGGAGATCATAATCCTCAGGGAATAGACAGTCTGCTGGATATTCTGCGGCACTATAATTTTGATAAAGTGCATTTGGTGGTCGGTATCTGCCATGATAAAAAACACTCCCAAATGCTAGAAAAATTGATCAATTTTCCAAATTTCATCATTTATCTCACGGAGACTCCGGAAAAAACTTTATCAATTCAGGATTATGACCAAAAATTTCTACAACGGGCAGCATTCATCTCTTCGGATCCTATGGAGGTCCTAGATGTTGCCATTTCCAGGAGTCATAAGGACGATCTGGTCTTGGCGACAGGATCTTTGTATCTAATTGGAAAGATAAAAAACGCTAATTAATTGTCAGAACTTTTGTTTTCAGCAAGTGACAGCAAGCAAAATAGCGGATTCACAATATATGTGTTACTAAAAAATCACGGCGAAAATAATTTGATTGTAATAAAAAAAATAATTTTACAATCAAGGTTTGAATGTGATAGCTTTAAGCGTTAATTTTATAGCCAAAGGAGATTTTTATGAAAAAAATGCTTATGACTATAGGGGTTTTAGTTTCTTTATTCCAAATGTCAGAAACATGCAGCGCCGTTAGCAATGAAGACGAAGACACTGGCTCTTACAAAAGTGGAAAAGAAACATATGAAGGATTTTATATCGGGGCCGGAGTGATCCAATCGAATGTCGATAGCAAAGCTGAAGCCACCAGTCATAGCTACGAAGCTCATGGATTGAATCCACAGGATTTTCAGCACAGTGTTAGTCAAATAATGGGAGATACAGCAGTTTTGGCTTGTTTTGTTGGATCCTATATAAATGAAGTCACCGTTAATTTAGATGGAAACCAACACGTTGTCGGTGTAAAAGCGGAAGGTTTATTAAGAAAAGAAATAGTAAAGGGCAAGGCTAACAAACTCGGTGGGTCTGTGAGCATTGGATATGGTCGCTTTGTGTATCATGACATATATCTCGGCGCTGATTTAGGATTTGATATCGCTGACAATAAAGAGAAAAGAGTGCTTAGTGATCTAGCAACCAACGGTTTCGATGTCAATCTTAAACAAAATGGATTTATTCCTACTCTATCTGCAAGGTTGGGAATGTATTGTAATACTCTAGAGGCGTTGCTGTATTGTAAAATTGGTCTATCAAATCCAAGTATAGAATTGGCGTCAAATTTTGGTAACATCAAGCTTTCCAAAATAGCTGGAGTTGTCGGATTAGGGATGGAGAAGAAAATAGGTCCTGTTTTGTTGAGGTGCGAATTCGATCACAGGTTGCATAGCAAAAAAACCGTGGGGATCCGTCTTTCTGATGAAACAGTACCTTTTGATGCGGGAGTAGGTCCACACATGGAAGACTTTTCTCATAGAATAAATGTTGAAACAAAAATTAAAAGTAATGCAATTCGTTTGATGGCAATAATGCCTATATAATTTATGGACTAGTTCAAAAAATGGATTGACGTTATTTTTTATGAATGATAGGATGTTTCAGTAGCAATTAGAGGAGAAAAAAAATGACTACAAAGGGAATAAAGAGGACAGTGTTTTGTCTTTATAGTATGGCGGGTATTTTAGTGGGGGACGTTGAGGGGATGAATCCTTCTCAACGTATAGCAGCTGTTAATAGGCAACAGTTACAATCAATAACGCTCCTTCAAAGCGAAAATGCTCGGTTGACTGGAGAGAAGAATGCATTGACAGACGAGAGAAATCAATTGATCATAGATAAGACTGCATTGGAAGGCGAGAAAACTCAATTGACAAACGAGAAAGATCGATTAGCTCCAACGCTCGGTGTTTTTAGAGATCTTTTTGCAGCAAACAACAAAAGAAATGATGGTATCTTAACAGCGAGTGAGGGTTTGCACTTTGGAAATGAAAAAACTGCTGTCGGAGCCGCTTTGGCAAATCTAAGTACTCGGGCTCGTCTTTGGGAAATGTTTTGTGACGGCGTGCGTCCACTGCAAGATAATGAAGATGTTATAGATGCTTCTAATTTTGGTGGTGCGAATCAAATCCTTCTTACATCTATTTTTGCTCTGGAGCAAGTGGCTGATGCCTGTCAGCATGACGATGCTGCTGCAGCAAGTGCTAGGAAATTGAATGCTAGCTATATAGATTTTTGTGCTTTATTGAGAGCACCAGGGAAACCGTTGGAGGGCAAAGCAGGAGCTGCCGGTTCCGCAGATCAGCGTGATGCTCTGGTAACATATATATTGGATAATGATCTTAATGATCTTAATGATTTCGTTACTTCGATGGGAGTGCCTCCTGTTACTGGTGCTGTAACGGATGATTTGCATGGAATGGACAATGTTCGCTGGCATCTCATGAGAGCCCTAGCAGCCGCGTCTGAGTTTGGTGATGTTGCCTTTGATGGCACCGTTGCTCAAGATGGACCTGGATATACATTTGGAACTTTGAAAGCTCTAGGAGTTGTCTTCAGAGGATTATAAACTCTGGAAAAAAGAAGAGAAAAAAATTCTTCTTTAGAAAAAAGGACCCTTAAGGGTCCTTTTTTATTTTATATGTGTAAGAGAAAAATATTCTTTTCAACAATGCATCGTCATTAATAAGATATCGTAGATTATTTAAGAGAAAGCACTTGACATCATTGATAATATGTTACACCTTTAAGGAAGTAAGATCAGATGATGTTCAAGAGGACTAAAATGAAAAATAATATTATGAGAATTTTTAGAGTAGTTTTTGTGAGTTGCGTATGTTTTTTCTTAAATGGAAAAATTTACGGTATGAATGCAAAGTCGATACAACTCTTTAGTCGCTTATCCCAAGCAAATTCCGAGATTATATTAAGTTGCTACACAGAGTTTCTTCAAGCTACTGCTAAGTCTGTTTCGGAGGAAAATTTCTGTAAACAATGGATCGATAAAATCGATCGGTTTGTAAGAGAATCTAACATCGATAAACTTCGTAGTGTCGCCCGAAAGATGATTCAAAATATAGATTTACGGAATATTGATTTTGTACAGAGAAATGTAAATTGGAGTAGTTTTGAAGAATTGTTAAGTCACATATCTGTCGATTCTGACGAAAATATAATAAAGTCGCATCTCTATGTTCTAGTGGGTGGAATTGCCAATTCGGGAGAGAAAAATGTCGGTGAAGTTTTCGTAATCATCAATCAAAGTGAAGAAGTGATTTATGCTAAAAAAATGGCTCTTCATTTAATGAGTCTTTTATTATTGAAGGATCTCGCTAAGCTTGGTATAGGTGAGGTGATAGAACGTGGTATTGGGGGTACTAATCGTTTTGAGGTGACACTGGTGATAAATGAAGATGTTCAACCTATCTCGCAAGGCATGTCATCATCAGCCAAATGGCTTATAGGAGGAGTTGTTGGAGCGGTACTCTTTGGCGGTGGAGTTTTATTGGGTGAGAAATTTATGCCTTGGGGCAATTGGATAAAAAGAAAGTAGTTTCTCCTGTGGAATTGTTACGTTTGCAATTTTGTATTGTAGTTTTCACTTGTCTATTGATTTTATCTCTTTCATAAAGGAAAAAGCGCCGCTGATTTTTCCAGCTATCAGAAATATTATTATGCTAATTCCCAAAACTATCAATAGGGCGAGGTTTCTTAAGGTTTCTCCTTCTATATAACATCGATCGGCATAACAAATGTTGGCGATTAAAATCGATGCAAACATAATGCCGGAAATCAGAAGTTGTTTTAGACATTCTTTGATTGTGCTGCCGTCTATGCGTATCTGCCACAGCTTTCCTAGTTTAACTGTTAGATAAATCCAATTGCACCACGAGGATAGCGTGGTCGCCAGTGCGATGCCAATGTGTTTCATACACGGCATAAAAAGCGCAATAAACAATAGGTTAGTAATAATTGCAATCATTCCTCCTTTGAATGGAGTGCGAGTATCTTTATTTGCAAAAAACGCTGTGGAAACTACTTTCATTGCCATATAAGCGGGTAATCCGAGAGCAAAAGCAGCTAATGCGGGCGCAGCGGCTGTAACATGCTCTTGGGTAAAATTTCCGCGTCCGTAAATAGCTCCTATTATTGGCTCATTTAGCGAAATTAAAATCACAGCTGTCGGTAAAGTAAATATAAAAGCAAACAATAATCCTAAATTCATCTGTTTTTGGGCGGCG
>JAISQI010000035.1 GCA_031274295.1 Holosporaceae bacterium | reverse complement strand
CGATCTCGGTAAGCCTTTGATTGTAAGAACATTGGAAAGCGCAATGGCGGCGGATGTCGGAGATGTTATCGTTGCCTGTGACGGTCCGGAAATCGCCAATGCCATAAGCGACGCGGGAGGAAAAGCCATATTGACCGACCCGAATTTACCATCCGGAACAGATAGAGTATTTTCTGGCTGTACAAAGTACGATCCGGATGGAAAATATGAGTTTATAATCAATGTACAAGGAGATCTTCCCTTCATTACTCCAGATTTTATTCGAGCTGCAAATAAAATTATAAGAGAAGCCGATTATGATATCTCCACGGTAGCGACCCCCATAAAAGATGATTCATATATGCGAGACAGCGTTGTAAAACCCATTATATCATTTACTTCGAAAGATACCGGAAGAGCGCTGTATTTCAGTCGAATGGCCGTCCCATTTGGAGGGCCCTACTATCATCATGTGGGAATATATGGTTTTCGCTCGGCCGGGTTAAAAAAATTTGTAAGTCTTGCGCAAAGCTCATTGGAAAAACAAGAAAAATTAGAACAGCTGCGAGCTATGGAAAACGGTATGACCATCGGAATTACCGTTATTGATCAGGTCCCTCCCATAAGCGTTGATACCTTAGACGATTTGAAGATGGCGCGCTCCTTCAAAAACATGGAAGAGTAGTATTGACTTACGTGAGCGACTTATATTACAAGATGTAGGTTCTTCTGTCCCCATCGTCTAGAGGCCTAGGACATCGCCCTTTCACGGCGACAACACGAGTTCGAATCTCGTTGGGGACGCCAAGTGAAACTTCAGCGAAAAATAGTTATAAATACAGTCCCCGGAAAATGAAAAATTTAAAATAAATTACATATCTTCTCTCGGGAGTACAGTCTCATTGGTTATGAATTTTACGCTATTGATCAACATCTTGAAATAGTTAACAAAGAATGTTAGCGTTGTTGACACTGTGTTATGTCATTTTTTGTTAACTGGTATTTTACTTTGGACAAATTATGAAAAAAAAGATCAGTGATGGTTACTTACATTACATCGATGACCCACTTAACGGTGGTGCTGATAAGTTAGAGTTGTTAAAATATTTGAGACAAACTGACGAGGGAATGACTGTTTTGGAAGTAGGTCCTGGCGCTGGTAGTGCGCTTGCTAGTGCCATTGAAATATCCCAGACAAAAAACTATCCTGATAAATATTTTGCGGTAGATATTGATTCATCCATTTTAGAAAAGTTAAAAAAGCATCCTATTATTTCCAAATATTCCAATATCCATTATCTTCATCAAGATATTCTCAAAATGTCATATCCGAATAATTTCTTTGATATTATAAATCTATCATCAGTTGCTCATGAGTGTGCATCCTATCAGGGAGGTTGGCGGGCAATTGAATTACTGGCCGAATCTGTGATTCGCCTAATCAAACGGCGTGGAATATTGTTAATTAGAGAACTAGAGTGCCGCAATTTCTATACCATAGCGAAATGCGAACTGTTGGGGATTCCTCTAAAGGCGTTTTTTCGTGTTTTTTTAAAAAAATTTATGGATCGAGAGTATTGCGATTTTAGTAAACCATCTTATTACGATATCAAATCAATTCGACTCTACTTGCAGGAAAAAGAATACTCTCTGCGGGACTTTTTTTCTCACTGCCAATACTCTGTTACCAGCGATTCTGTCATGCTGCAAGCCCCAATAGGGCTAATTAAAGAAGTTCAAAGGCATTTTTTAACTTTCTTAAATGTTTTTTCTCCGGAATGTTTTTATTGTGTTCAAGAGGGCGACGATCAATATGTATCATTAAGATTTGATAAGAATAATGCGCTCTGCGATTTTATCTTATGCTGCCAACATATTAATGTCGATTATCGCCATATAGGTAATAATTTACTTCGAATCGAAAGAAAAAACTTATCTTTAATTGAGGCATACATTGAAAAAAAATTTCTTCGTCTTGTTAAGCCGTATCATATTACTGTGCCTCAAAAACATGCGCGACGTTTAAAAAATTTCTTGGATAAATCAAAATTTCTATTTTCGGAAGATGAAGATAATTTTACTCTGTTCTTAGAAGATATACTATTATTAGACAATGTACTGACAGATATGTCTTATAAATCTGATGTTGAGCAGCATGTATTGGACTGGAGCCGACGGGAAGGTGATGAACATTATTATTTTGAAAACTCGCAAAAGCTAATAGAACTTTTTATAAAAAAATCCTTATTGCATGGAGCAAATAAGAGTCATACCTACTCAGATTATGGTGATTGCTTAGTTCCCATTGAAACGTCGTTTGTTCCACGACATCAATATATAGATATCCTGAAGCTATCTTTTAAAGAATATGGGAAGGAATGTTGTTATACAGAATTGGAGGGAAAAAGAATTGTACATTTTCAAATGCTGCCTTTACAAACTGCTGCACATAAAATTATTAATTTCTTTGATCGGCATTATGGAGGAGTGGATCATATCTTACGAAAGCAATTGATTGATTATAATGTCCCGATAACAAGTTGATTTTTTAATTTAGAGAGAAAGTGAGGATCAAAATGAGTACATATATGGAGCTTGCCAAAAAGAAGGAAATACATGATGACTTTTTGAAAATTAGTCGCTCTGAGGGAATAGATATACAAGATATTATGCGGGAGGTAGCTTCCGGTCATTTGGTTATTATTCCCAACTACAGTAAAGGAGCTCCGATAGCTCTTGGAAAAATTGTTCGATCTAAAGTTTTATGTAATTTCGGCACCTCGTCTTTTTGTCAAGATATTGACGTCGAAATAGAAAAGGTTAAGATAGCTATACAAAGGCATGCTTCTTTTGTTTGTGATCAGTCTGTTGGAGATCATGTTTACGAACATAGAAAAAAATTGATTGCAGCAATAGAGGTTCCGATCGCGTCCATACCTTTATATCAAAATGTAGAAGAGTCTCGCTCAAAAAAAGGAGATCCATTAGCATTTACTACAGATGAAGTACTAGAAGTATTTGAACGACAAATTGAAAGTGGCGTCACTGCACCGGGCATTCATACAATGAATAAAGAATTGGCAAAAAACTATCTGGACGGAGCTCAAAGATTGATGCCGATCGTATCAAGAGGAGGAGGGATTATCAATGCTTGGATTAAAAGATACAACGCAGAGAATCCCTATCTTCAACATTTTGATAAAATACTTAAAATAGCTAAGCGATATAATGTTCCCCTAACATTTGTTACGGCTTGCCGTTCGGGAACTGTTGTCGACGGTTTTGATGAATGCCAGAAAACCGAATGGAAAATGTTGAGAAGTTATATTAAAATGGCGCATGAAGAAGGTGTTTCTATAATTGTTGACGGCCTAGGCCATATGGCGATGGATCAAATTCCCGACGCCATAAAAACCCTCAAAGAAATTTGTTATGGAGTTCCACTGGGAGTGTTGGGACCTGCGGTTACCGATAGGGGATTGGGACACGAACACATTGTTAATGCCATCGGAACTGCCGTCGCCGTTTGGCATGGCGCTAACTACTGTAATGCATGTTATTGTACAGAACATTTGGGGTTACCCGAACTACAGGATATTGCCAGTGGTATTGCAGCATCGCTTGTGGCGACAAATATTGGTGATTTAGCTAGGAATGAAATGAAATCAACATTACTCAAAGAAGAAATGAAAATTTCCCAAGCACGTAAAAATAATAGATGGGGAATTATGTTAGAGTGTGCATTAGACAAAGAAGAAGCGAAAATTACATTTAACAGAGTTGGTCAAAAAAATAAAGATGGTCAAGGATGCAGTATCTGCGGAGATTTGTGCCCTTTTGTGATTACTGGTCAAGTACAGAATAAAGCATAAAAAATAATAGGGGAATTATAATGTCCAAAACAATTCAAGAGTTGCAAAACTTAATGGTTGATCAATTAAAAAGAAGAGGATTTTATCCAAAAGATGAATATGAAGCTTTGCTTAGAATTGGAGAGGAAGTTGGAGAATTATATGAGGCTGTTCGTGAAGAACAAGACCAGAAAAATATAGCATTTGAAGCGATAGATATCTTGTGGAACTTGCTAAGATTTTGTGAGTTTAAAAAAATAGATGTGGAACGGACTTTTTTAGAAAAATTAGCCTATAACGAAACTAGGGAGCTTTCTTCGGATAAAAATTCCTAACAAGGAAACTTGTCGCAAGAATCAGACGTGATATGCGCTATTGTTGTAGTGATTGAGTTGTTTTTCAGCGTGATTTTCCTTGATCCAACTTATTCAGTGCGTCTTTAAATTCGTTAGAGGACAAGATCTTTTTGCAATCATTGTATCTAATGTTACTCATTTCCCAAAAACGTTGTTTTTCTACCGGATCATTAATGTATTTGGATTGGAAACGCGCAAAGAAAAATCTCCACAATTGCACCAATGCTTTATAAACAACTACTCTTTTAAACAACAAATTATCCCTTTTATTTCCGTACACATTCATCATCTGGTTGTCTTGCTTATGGGTAAAATTACCAGTTGCAGATAATAGAGCGAGATCCCAGGCAGGATCATTATTTCCAGAATATTCCCAATCTATTAGATATACTCTTTTGTTAGCGAGCAAAAAATTGCCTGGATTTGGATCGTAATGACAAGGAGTTGATGGGATATCCAGGCGTCCAAAAATGTATTTTATTTGCTCTACCATACGCATCACTGTACTTAAATCCTTAGGCATACTGTTCATATAATTGGAATCAAAAAAATTTACTAATCGCTCCAATATTGAAAATATATTTATGTTATTGTTAAATTTTGTTTTAGAGGAATGTAGTTTTTTCAAAATAATTGTGACCTCATTTAACATATTTTCGTCCTGGAGGTCGGTTTCTTCTAAGGTTTTTTTGTTTTTTATATATTCAAGCAAAAATACATCATTAGACGAATCAAAAAATACTACTTTTGCTCCGATTCCCCAAAAATATGCTTGATTGGAATTAATATACTCATTATGCGTTGCTATTTTCAGCAAAGCCTTTAATTTCGACGTCCCTTTTTTAGGAATACGTAAAATTAATTTCTTGTTTTCAATTAACACCAAATAAGCAAAGTTTGACCATCCATCTATTCTTTGAATGATAACTTTGCTTGTTTCTTGATGCGTATTCTTCTTATGATTATTCTGGCATCCACAAAAACATAAAAAAAGAAAAATGGTTGTAATTTTAGCAATAGTTCTCATAAAATTATTCACTTCAGACTTGTATACCTTCTCACTTGCCAAACATTGCGGGTGCATTCTAGCATGCAATAGTACCTTTTTCACTGTTGTCATTCTAGCTGTCCTTGCCTCTTAATTGTACAAGAGGAATTACGCGATAGGTTATAATTGGAATTCAGATATATAATAGAGGCAAAAGTACGGGAGAATTTTATCCATATTCTCTTGAATCTGAGTAAACTGCTCTCGGGTTACGTGAATCTCCCAGTAATTAAAGTCTTTTGTGGAAACATCGATATTGGTCGGCCCCGGGGAGCAGGAACCCTCCCGATCCGATAGATCGGGAATCCTCGTCCTTTAGGACGGGAAGTGATGTCAGTCAGTATGTCTCCCCAGCGATGTATGTGACCGTTGTCTAGGTTGCCCTTGGGAGCTTCTAAGCCAAATTTTTTCGGAGCTTCAAATAGTTTTAGGGGATTGTCCCATTAGAATAGATTAAATTTTTTGTACGCCAGATACGAAAGATTTCCATCTGCACAAACTAATCCTAAGTCGTTCGTTTTTGTCATTTTATTCCAAAATTTTCTTAGAATATCTAAACTCGCATCGCCGATTTCAAATCCAGCAAAATGTAGCCGGTTTCTATCAACAGCAGCCCACACTTTGATTTGTCTTTTTTTAATGTAGGAAAACAACTCATCCAGTTTCATTAAAGGAACTTTAATTTTTTTACCTTTTGATTTCGTTTCTCCTATCTCCTTCCTTAAAATTCATTCCGCATACCTTGCGCCTATACCTCTGCTAGCCTGACATAAAACCATTCTTGCTGAACGCATTAAAGCCAGCAGATTTTCTGCAATCGCCTCCTTGACCCACCACAAATTCGGATTCCGGCTGGATGTACTGAAGAGACTTTGAGGCCGGACTGAAACTTTGATGTAACTCGGAGCCGCGTTATCGGCTTTACAACCATTGCTTGCAAATGTATTCTGGGTTACGGCATTATGTCGGTTGTAAAGGAAAGCGATTTATGAAAAATGACGTTGCGGATTCCGATAAAGGTTCTGAGTCGATAGGGGGTATAGTTTTTTCGCATAAGGAGATGCTCGTTATACGCGAGTTGGTAATCGGTGAATCCTACAAGGTAGTTGCATCGAGATTATCGATGTCCGAAAGGACTGTGCAGTATCATGTTAGAAATATCATGAACAAAATCAGATGCAATTCTAAGTCTGATTTAATGGCTTTTTTTAACGCCAATGGTATTTTCCCGGACGACGAATATCAGAGTTATGTCCAAAAATCGTTGAGATTTTCCCAACACTGGGCTGGAAAAGCTGTTTTTTTGATTTCTTCGCTAATTATTGCTTCGTTCATACTTTTATACATTTATAGCCGTAATAATAACGCTCTTATCATGGATCTTCCAGAATTTCATGAGAATTTTTTACAACGGCCGGAGTTATTATCGAAGATAAACGAAATTTTAAAATCTCAAAGCGGAGTAAAGATGGCGGTCATTGTAGGCGGCGGCGGAGCAGGTAAAACCACTTTAGCTCGAGAAATTTTAAGATCGTTTAAATCTTCGATCGTCTGGGAAATTAACGCCGAAACTGACGACAGTATTTACAATTCATTTTTTGATCTTGCGAATCATCTGGCCGTAACGATCGAATCCAAAAAAGAACTGGAAATTATAAAAAATCTTACCGATACGGAAGAAAAAAGAAAAAGACTCATAAAATTAACTTCCGCACTTCTGAGAGAATCAGGCAATTGGTGTTTATTATTTGATAATGTGAACGAGATGAGAAATGTTCATCGGTATTTACCTCATCGCGTGGAATATTGGGGGCCTGGAAAGGTGATGATTACAACTCGTAACGAAGATATTCGAGAGGTCAATTTTATAAAATCATCCTGGGTAGTAAACATTGGTTTTCTGACGAAAAAGGAACAGCAAAAGTTGTTTTGCGATATCCTTTATAAATCCGAATTTCCAAAATTGGAGAAGAATTTGCAGTTGCGGGTCCGAAAATTTTTGGCAAACATTCCGAAAATGCCGCTGGATATATGTGCTGCCGCCTATTATCTCAAAAACACTAAAATATCTCTAGATGAATACGAAAAGATCATGGCAACTTCCTATAAAGATCTGAACGTTGCGCAGGGGGCTCTGCTGGAAGAAAATGTCAACTATGGCAGAACCAGATACGGCATCATAAGTTCTGTATTTGAGGAGATATTGAAGGAAAATCCAAAATTTAAAACGCTACTATTGTGCATGTGTATGCTGGATTCCCAGCATATACCTAAAGGTCTCCTGAGAATCGCGGCTGATTCCATAACAGCTGATAAATTCATATATCATATGCGAAAGAATTCGCTAATCTCCGATGGTCGAGATGATTTTTCCATTCATCGCAGCAGCCAAAGCATCGGTCTTGACTATGTTCTCAACGTTTTAACAGCCGAAGAAAAAAAGCAAATGATAGAAACCCTGGTTTCCGTCATTACGCCCTATGAAAAATTGGAAACTCTTCCCCATGATCTTATGAAAATGTTGCCGCATCTAGAGGCGTTTCTGCATAAATTATCAAATGTTGGATTGCAGGATTTTATAATCGAAAAAAGCAAAATCGATCTGCTGTTGACCATTGCCAGCATTCATCGGTACAAGGCCTATCGAATTATAGATTCTCTGAGTTATTTTAAAAAGGCATTGGAACTGAACCAGGAATGCAAATGCTTGGACTCAAAGGCGATCGCTCTGATTCATCTAAAAATAGGAGAAATCTACACATTGATGAGCGCCAATAACGAGGCCACATTATATTTGGAGAAAAGCCTGAGTTCTCTGAATGATAATCTAACGGAGCTGGCGAAAAATTATCGTCTGCTCGGAATAGTGCATATGAGAAAAGATCGTTTTGAAGAAGCCAATAAGTGCTTCGAAAAAGCAATCAATATATTAGAGCAGGACCAGGGGCATGATATTAATATTCGAGAGATAAAATCAAATATTTACGCCGACATGGCCTTCAATTATTCCATGAACGGCATTAACAGAGCCGATGCGCCAAAAGCCGTTAAAATAATGAAGAAGGCGGTGGAAATATTAGCAACAGCTAAGATCGATCCAGGCTCAAAGTCTCAGGTAAAAATTACCGGAAGGCTGACGATTCATAAGGGTAGATTAGCCGGAATCTACAACGCTCTTGGAAAATATGATCTGGCACTGAAAACAGCTCAGGAATCGGAAGATATTATCAGGAAATCGCCAATGACAGATAGCGATATCATCTATGCCCAGGGAATTATCGCTCGGGAAAGAGGATTGGCGCATCTGAGATTAAACAAAGTAGCCGAAGCCTACGATTATTTCATGGAAGCAAAGAGAATATTCTCTAAAGCCAGCGTTGGAGAATATTTATTCCGGCTAAAAATGCATGAAGCGGAATCGCTAATTCGGTTGAACCGACTGGACGAAGCTTTCCGGGCTTGCGAAGCGATGTTTTTCACAAAAGATCGGGAACGAAACAACTACTGCGATCTGTTTTTCAATACCTGCTACTACCACGCCGCCGTTATAAAATATCGGCAGAACGATGTAAATTCTGCAAGAGAATATTTCGCAAAATTTTTTGTCTCCATGAGAGCGTTATGCAAAAGTATTCTTTCTCGAGAGAAATTCAACGAACTTCTACAACAAAATGCTTTCCAAGAAAATCCGTCTGAAATGAAAACTTGCTTCCAAAACAGCCTAAAGGTCTTCGAGGCCATCTATTGGAAAGATTACGAATTCACCAAATACTATGTGGCGGAAAATCTGAAATTATTTCCCTAGGCCTTGATCCATGTTTTTTCGTTATCCATCTGGTCGGCTCTAGTAGAATCCAAAAAAATGACGAGCTAAAAAATACGTTTTCGAATCGGCAACTCGGTGGTTGATTTGCTCCATAAGTATTGATCGAACGCAATTGATCCACAGACCGTGTTCTTCTATTAAATTTAAAATTGTGGGGTATGAAATTTGAACAAAAATCGGCGCTGCCAGTTCTTTTTCATACTTTTGGATATCGTCTGCTATCATATACTGTTTGAAATCATCAATTTTTTTCGATTGTACCATATCTCCGTTGGAGTCAGGCGGAATAAGCATTCCATACGAATCGAAATATGAAAGAGCAACTACAACGCATAACCATTTTTTCATTTTTATAATCTTCCTCTATATAAATAATAAAAAACAATAAACACTGAAAAATAGAAACAATGACGGGATATATACGATATTTTTATCCCAAAATCAATTAAATTTATCGATGATACCAAGAGTATAAAAAATTAAGTTATTTTACATTAGTTACAAATACAATGGCTGACAATACGGTCTTGTGGAGTAAAAGAATGAAAAACAATACGAGAGAACTGGTAATTTTTTCCGGTAAAACGCCTCTGTGCATTATCTCGATATTGCTATGTATAATATATGTATTGGCGCTCTTTTCGAATGAACAACGATATACTCTCCATAAAACGAATCAGGGGTTATGGATGATATTGATAACCAACGACCTTATTTCTGAAGATATCAAAACGTATGGAGTCTGGGAACCGGAAGTAACGAATTATCTGATCAAAAACATAAAACCCCATGAGACCATAATTGAAGTTGGCGCAAATATTGGATATTACACAGTTTTAATGGCCAAATTAGTGTCGCCGAGCGGTCGCATATACTCCTATGAAGCCAATGGCGAAGCATATGATCTTGCTAATTTATCACTAAATATAAATGGGCTCTCCGAAATTGTTAAACTGAAAAACATGGGAATTTTAGACAAAACTGGAAACGCCATACTCTCCCACGAGCAGTCTAATATCCATTCGTTTCTCATGACAAACATTGGAGCGACACACATTGTTCCTACAAAGGATAATTGCGGGTTGAAAAAAAATATAAGGACTGTTTCTTTGGATGAGGACCTTTCTGGCTTAAAAAATGTGGATTGGCTAAAAATGGATATAGAAGGCTCCGAACTTCTGGCCCTACGCGGAGCAAAAAGAATTATTTCATCTTCTCCTAATTTAAAAATTGTGATGGAATGGAGTCCAAGAATGTTGATGAATTTCGGCAGCGTCTCTGATTTAATAGATTTATTACATGGCTATGGTTTTAAATTTTATGAAATAGAAGAGAACGGAATCCTCGGCGAAGAAATACCAAAACCAAGACTGTTGGAATTTAGAGATCTAAACCTCGCTTTGCTAAGAAATAGAAAATCTAACCCTCGCCAATGATTGAAAATAGATTTAAATCCCTATTTAAATGTTTTGATTTTTATAGTATCCATGAGGATGCGCTAGTTAGATAAAACGCATGTATTTTTTCTCCAAAGGACGTTCATATTTCGCTGCTTTATTGATACTGTCCTTATTTTTTGTGTGGTATAAGATTTTTCTAGATCCAGATGGTCGATTGGTATGGTTGATCAATTCTACTGTGGAAAGTAACAAATTATTTCATGGAGTTATATTAGTTAGCAAGAACGGACGGGTAATCTATAAGAAATCGTCTTCTAACCGTCCCCTAAACGAGCAACAGTTTCTTGTTGCTTCCATTGCTAAGCAACTAACAAGTGTGTTGGTTCTAAAAGAAGTTGAGAAAGGAAATATCAACCTCTTTCAAGGCGCCAATGCATATCTTAAAAGTCATCAAAAGATCCATAAAGAAATAACGATACACAATTTATTGTCTCATACCTCCGGAATTAGGGACAATGGGGTATTAAAGTCAGGTTTAAAGTTTAAACCGGGAACGAAATATGAATACTCGAATTATGCCTACGTAATTTTAGGATATATACTGAAAAATGTGACGGGACGAAAATATGACGATCTGGCTTCCGAATTGTTGCAACAAGTTGGCATGTTTCAATCGTTTTTTATTGATGCAACTCCAATTGGCGAAGTCCAGAGCAAACATCCGAAATTATGCTCGTCTTTTTTACTAAAAAATGGAGAATATTCTGAAATATCCAAGACCGCAACGAGGAAATTTAATATTAATGGAATTGAAAAAGTATTTTTCGCTAATCCCAGCGGAGGTCTCGTGTCAACTGCCACCGACTTAACCGTATGGAATTATGCGCTGCACAACGGAAAGATTCTGTCAAACGAAATGTATGAAAAAATGATTTCTAAGGTAATACGATCGGATTTTCCAGAGGGATTTTATGGATATGGCATAGGTAGACCGTCCGATCGTGAGATTTCACACATTGGATACGCCAGCGGGTATAAATCGACGTTATCATATTTCCCCCAACATCAAATAAGTTTGGTAATACTAGAAAATATCACCACCGACGATTATGAATTAGATTTCCGAATGCATAAAGACATAAGAAACATAATATGTAACTATATTAAAGCGTTAGCTCCTTAAGCAAATAACGTCTGTTAGCTTGTAAAGCCGCTCTTCGCATTGGGGCGCAACCTTTGGTATGCAGGCGTACTCCATGCGAAGATGTCTTGATTTTGCAATCCCGTTGGTATAATATTTCGCTACTTTTTGTCCCCTTCGTCTAGTGGCCTAGGACATCGCCCTCTCACGGCGGCAACAGGGATTCGAATTCCCTAGGGGACGCCAAGTGAAATTTCAATGAAAAATAGCTACAAATACAGTCCACAGAAAATGAAATCCTTGGATTTTTCTTTTTCTCACTTTAATAATTGACAAAATGTAATATATAGTAGTTTAAATTATATGACAACCAATAGAAGCACTCCAGAAGGTCTCTGAGCAAATTTCTAGACACTCCTCCTGTTTCTCGTCGCTATTAATTCTGCCTGTTTTCGCGTAATCGGCCCGTTATAATACTCAATTACGCATGGGAAATATACTTCTCTGTCGCCGAAGATTGTGCCATAAGGAACCAATAAATGCTTAATTGGCGGGTAGGTTATCGTCCCATAAGGAGGAACCCTCGTTGCGCTGGGGATGTTTTCTTTTTTTATTTCCTTCAACTGAGAATCCGGAGAGAATATCATCTCCCTCAAATTCGCGCATTTATAGAAACAACTTCTGCCTATGAATTCTACATTTGCCGGAATGCATATCGATCTCAGGCCAGAACATAGAAAGGTGTACTCCTCCATTCGTTTCAGGTTAGAATCATTCTCAAACAACGCCTTACACAGCTCTCCACAATTACCAAAACACCACCCCCCGATGAACTCCACCGATGACGGAATGCGTACCGATTTCAAACCGGAATACGCAAAGGCATAGCCATCGATTCGTCTCAGTTCGGAGCCTTCCTCAAATATCGCCTTGCGCAGACTTTTGCACTTCTTAAAACACCCCTCGCCAATGAACTCCACCTTTGACGGAATGCGTATCGATCTCAGGCCAGACCACGCAAAGGCATAGCCATCGATTCGTTTCAGGTTGGAGTCCAGCTCAAATATCACCTCACCCAGGCTTTTGCAATCAGAAAAACAGTACAAGTCAATGAATTCCACCGTTGACGGAATGCGTATCGATTTCAGACCGGAGGAGCGAAAGGCATAGTCATCCATTCGTTTCAGGTTGGGACAACCCGCCTCAAATATCACCTCGCGCAGATCTTTGCAACCCCAAAAACAGTGCCTGCCGATGCCCTTCACCTTTGCCGGAATGCGTATCGATTCCAGACCGGAGGAGTGAAAGGCCTCATGTCCGATTTCTTTCAGTTCGGAGCCTTCCTCAAATATCACCTCGCGCAGACTTTCACAACTATAAAAACACTTCTCGCCGATGATTTCCACGCCGTTCGGAATAACCACATTACACTGCTCCTTGTCGAAACCTTTACCGATTATATTTACAGCGAATCCCCGGCCGCCTGCTTCGACCTCTCTTCTCACCGAGCCCACCTTTCCATAGTACGAGGCGTTACCGTTCTCCAAGATCAGGTATCCGGCACCGTCAGTTTCTATCCGCTCCATCCCCTCGATTCCGACGGCGAACAGCGTCGCCGTAAGAATTGCTGCAAATAATCTCTTCATTTCTTTCTCCCTTTTCTAAAAAATTACTGCTGATTTTCCGTAGTTTCGGCGATTACCCTGACGCCTCTGTTCCTGAGGGCCTCAAATTCGGCTTCATTCATGCTGGGGGAAACGGTTATCCCTTCCAAATTAGAACAACCTTCAAAGATTGCGGGTCCAATTTCTCTCAGGTTAGAGTCTTGCTCGAATATCACCTCGCG
>JAISQI010000031.1 GCA_031274295.1 Holosporaceae bacterium | reverse complement strand
CTCCGAATTAGAAAATTTGCAGGTTTCCATAAAAAGCAATAAAGATTTTGTGACCAGTGCAGATCTAAAAGCGGATAAAATCCTAAAAACAGAATTGCTTCATGCGAGATCGACGTATTCGTTCCTATCCGAAGAATCTGAAGAAATTATAGGAGAAGATCCGTCCAATGGATGGATAGTAGATCCTCTGGATGGAACGATTAACTACATGCATGGATTCCCGCATTGGGCTATTTCAATAGCTCTAGAAAGAAATAAAGAAATTATTGCCGCCGTGACCTATGATCCGATAAAAAACGAGATGTTTTGGGCAGAAAAAGGATGCGGATCTTACTTGAATGATAAAAAAATTCGCGTCTCAGGAAGAAGTTCGACCCGAGATGCATTAATTTCATATGGCGTGCTTGAAAAAAGTACCCCTCTGGGAGACATTCCGAATTCGGCAAAAATTAGAAGAACTGGATCCACAACTTTAAATATGGCATATCTGGCCGCTGGACGATTGGACGTTCTATATTCGGCTCCCAACCCAAGTAAATGGGACGTTGCCGCCGGTATACTTTTAATAAAAGAAGCCGGAGGAGTTCTCGCAGATATAAACGGGAAACTAACCAATGATTATAAAAAAATCGCAATCATGACCAACGTCAACTTGCTGCCACTGACCGTTAAAAATTGACAATTTATCGGTGCTACAATAATTGGATAAGGTGATACATGAAAATAGAAACGCATATTCGGGAAATCATTAAAGAAATTGATCCTAATAATGATGGACTGGATAAAACTCCAGCACGCATTTCAAAATCATACGATGAATTTTTTTCAGGCTATAAGACCGATGTCTCCCAAATTGCGAACACATTTTACGATTCCGAAATGAACGATTGGGTAATTTTAAAAAATATACCGTTTGAATCTCACTGTGAGCATCATATGGTACCCATTGTTGGTGTATCCCACATAGGATACATACCGAACGGTAAAATAATAGGCGCAAGTAAGCTTGCTCGAATCGTCGACTGCTTCGCTCATCGTCTACAACTTCAAGAACGAATGACAATGGAAATAGGGAAAACTCTGGAATTAGTTTTAAATACCCAAAAAGTCGGAGTACATATTGAAGCTGAACATTTTTGCATATCCCATCGGGGAGTAAAAAAACATGGCGCGAAATTCATTACAATGTATTTCTCCCAAGAACTAAAAAGTGAGTTGCGAAAAGAATTCCTGACGATTGTTGCCGCCTAATGATAAGGCTTATTGCAGCGGTGGATGTCAACTTCGGATTATCGAGAAAGGGAAAAGTCCCATGGCATTTTTCACGAGACATGGATTTTTTTCGTCAAAAAACCGAAAACAGCGTCGTAGTAATGGGAAAAAATACATTTTTTTCCATACCGAATCGCCCATTGAAAAACAGAACTAATTGCGTAATTTCAACGACGCTTACCCCCATTGATGGAGTCAGAATTTTCAAATCGTTCGAAGATTTCATGGCCGAATATAACGATGACTTCTGGATAATAGGAGGAGCTCATTTATACAATCACGCGCTAGAAGCCAATTTAGTGAATTACGCTCTGATCACCCAAACACACAGAGACTATCACACTGATAAGTTTATCAATGCCTCATATTTAGAAAGATTTTCTAAAAAGATCATTTTTTGCGGCAATGAATATTCCATAATTGAATATCTAAACACAGTCCATCACTAACACGACCGGGTTTAATCGATCGAATAAAAATGACAGAGCCTATTGATTTAATGAATAAAACCAGGCTTTTTTCTTAGAAATTACCAGCTGGATCCTAAATTTATCAGAGTTATTTTACCGTTATCTTCCTGTACTTTAATGGAATTCTGATCTATATCCACTACCCTATAATTGTCTATGCTATCTCCCTTCTGAAACCATGAATCATCTATATACGCTTGGGAATTACTAATTGTGCAGAACAGCTTATGTAAATTGGCTTTATCCATTCCGAACAGGTTAATGGATCCAGGGTCATAACTTCTGGCCGATGGATTTATAAAAATTAGATCAGAGCACTCGTTGAACTTAAAAATTTTAAGCTGTATTACGGCGGCGAGATTTTTATCATCGACGGGAAAAATTTTTATGGACTTAAATTGGGATATACCCGGCAACTCGAAAAACAATCCCTCTATAAATTGATAGATTCTTTTTTCTTGACCAGTTAAAATCTTGATTTCTTCGATCTCATTGCTGGAATTACGTTTTATCAATGTCTTTTTGATATTAAATTTTCGGGAAATTCTCTCGATGGATTTTTCTAACTCTACATTTTTGCTAAAAATCTTTTCCCCAGACTTGAAGCATAAAACAGAACATGTTTTTACTTCTTTTACAAATTCGTCTACTGAATTTTTCCATTCCATAAGATGATTTTTTTGATTTTTCAGCTCAATGAGTTCTACTATTTTTATGCCCCCCCAAATACTTAATAATGCAATTAGAAAAACCAGGACATACTCCTTTACTTTATGCATATGATCGCTCCAAATTTTTTGTTTGATCCGAGCTCTTCGTATTCGCTATTGGAAATTTGGATTATTTTTTCAATATCCCTGTCTGATTTCAATTCGTTAAATGTTTTTGTGGTCAGTGACGTTTGTATTTTAATTTCCTTTTCCAGAGATAATCGCTCAATGAGAATATTATATTTCCTGCGAATCTTAGACGCTTTTTGAAATAGTTCCGCGGGATCTCGGGAATCTTTCAGCGTGTTAATCAATCGCTTTACAACGGGAAAATTTTCTCTATCTATTTTTAATTGCATATTCTCAATTGTTACATGAGTATTTCCCTTCAAGGATGCAATAACTTTTTCACTATCTCTGATACATTGATTAACTATCAAGACAATTAAAGTCATGACCAGAAGTATAGGATACAGAATCTTAGTATCCAAAAATCTTTCCAAATAACTGCTAGAAATAATAATGGACTGCACTTTGCTATTGTTTGATAAAAAATCATGGATAACTTTCTCCATGTTATCGGATTTTTTAATGTTAATTTTTTCGCATGCTATTTCCGAACCAATTTTTGAATGAATTTCAATTCTGCTTAACGGTGAAAAAAATTTCATATCCTTATTCATTCCAAACCTTTGCAGATACATTACGGTTTTAGAAACCTCCTGCGACGTATTTGAATCTGTAGGTAAAAATCTCGATAACACTATACCTTTTCCGATTCCAGCGATAATTCTCAAATGTCCAGAACTATGGTTGGCCGCATACATCCACCAGGTTCGTTCTTTGATTTCACTAATGCTATTGCATAGCTCTTCGACAGCATTTTCCATCAAACAAAAATCTTCCTTCGTCGTGTTCCAACCTCGCGGCAGAGAAATCTTTTGAAGATAAAAATCTGATTTTCCCCAAATATTCAGCCTATCTTTTTTAATTAAAAATGCTCTTTCATGCTGAAATAGTGTCTTTCTTTTGCAGTTCAAAATTTTATAAGTGTCCCAAAGAGAACAATTATTTAATTTTTCTAAAAAGAATTCTACTTCATCTGTATCTAAAACACGCATTTTATACACTCGCTATTTCTATGTAACTGTAGATTGGATAGAACAGACTACACAGAATAAAAATAAATATTAGTCCCGTGAAAACAGTTAGCCCTATTCCTAGAATTTGCCCCAACGATCCTATGTTGAACAACATTTCCTGATACTGGCTCTCGCTTACATGCTTCAAGCTACCGGACAAGTCATTGCCCTCTTCTCCCACATAGATCGCCATGAGTGTTTCCGCCGGTATTATGATTCCATTAGCAAAGGATTCTGAAATTTTATAACCATCCTCTATGTTGTCACGGATACTCTGGAGCTCATTTCTGATTAAATCAAACTTAACCGTTTCAATGGCCAGATCTAATGCCTTTACAAAATCTAACTTGGCCTCAAGGGCAATGTGTAAAATTTTGCAAAACTGCCACATGGAGATTTTAATGATTAACCCCTTGATTTTCGGTATCCTAAACATCACCCGCAGCAGAAGGTTATTTCCCTTTTTCGTCCAAAGAAAAAACGGCAATATCGCCAATACCCCCGGTAAAAATAGACATATGATTTCGGAAATCCGCGGTAATACATTTATCGTAAATCTCGTAAGTGCCGGAATTTCTCCATCGCCATAATTTTGAACCAGAGAAACTACTTGAGGGCCTAAAATTCCTATACTAAAAATCAAAACTATTAGGGCGACCACAGTTATGAAAATTGGATAGGCAATTGCCCGTTTTACGTTATTTTTCCAATCCATTTGCAATTTCAGAAAGTCTAAAATATTCACAACTACGTCCGCAATATTTCCAGTGTTCTCTGCTGATTTTAATAGACCTATAATTACGCCATTAAAAATAAAATCGCATTTCTCAAAGGCTGTATGGATACTTTCTCCTTTTTTCAAGGAATCGGAAATATTTACAAGAGTTGCACTTAGAACTTTGTTTCCATAAAAATCACTGAAAGATTCTATTGCCTCATAAATTCCCACTCCGCATTTTAATTGAGAACTTATGTGCATAAAAAATGTCGTTAGATCCTCTAAAGTAATTTTTTTTGAAGAAAAATATACTTTTTTTATTTTCATTGGCTGATATTGTTTTTCACACAAAAAATTGTAGGCACTCTTATAATTATCTGCCAAAATGAATCCGTCTTTTTTAAAACCATATTTGGTTAGGGCTTCATATTTATATGTAGGCATTTCCAAAAACTCTTATAATTTCACTAGAATCAGTAAGATGATTGTCAAGAGCCTCTCCACAAGAATCTTGAAAAGCCTTATCGACCCGGCATATAGTTATGTCTTCATGCTCCGATAGATTCTTTTTCAATTCTTCGGAAAAATAAATGTACTCAGTTACGGGGAACCGTCCTTTATATTGGCCATCCACAAGGTACCTAACAAGACGCTGTGAAAAAATCCCCACGAGACTCGGAATAAAGTCTGATAATTTTAACCCCAGATCCATTAATCTTCTGATTCCTTCAATGGGATTGGCGGCGTGCAAAGTGGCAAGTACCAGTCGGCCAGTCAGCGAAGCACGCACTGCCGTTGCTGCCGTCGCTTCGTCTCTGATCTCGCCAACCAGCATTACGTCCGGATCTTGTCTTAAGATAGATCTGACTCCATCCGCGAAAGATAGGATACCCTCCTCCCGTAAATCTAATTGTTTAATACCACTGATTTGATATTCAACTGGATCTTCTAGAGTCATAATGTTAACAGAAGAGGAATTTATCTCCTTCAATAGCGAGTACAGAGTGGTTGTTTTGCCAGATCCTGTTGGACCAACAATTAAAAATATTCCACTGGGAAATGAAACGATTTTCTTCAACCATAAAAAATCATCCTCTGAAAAACCTAACTCCGACAATGAACTAATGCCCTTGGATAAATCAAAAATTCGCACAACAAAATTTTCTCCCAGAATTCCAGGATGTGTTGAAATTCTGAGATCAATGGTTTTTCCGGCTAAATAAATACGCGTATGACCACTCTGCGGTCTGCGATTTTCTGTTATGTTAAGATTAGAAATTAACTTAAGTTTAGATTTCATTCGCATCCACGAATCAAAATCGATGGTTTTCAAAATATGAAGCACTCCATCAACCCTTATACGTATCCGAACAAAATTTTCCGAAGGTTCGAAATGAATATCGCTGGCCTTCGATTCTACGGCATCGAAAATTATTTTATTCAATAAAAGTAGGGGATCTTTTTCTATATTTTCGGCATTACATTTCATAATTTCTAAAAATTTTAAAATTTCCGCTTTTGGGGCAATAAAAAATTCAACTTTTTGGTTTTTAAAGCACGTATTAATGGCGTCTATTGCACGCAAATTTCCCGGATCGGCAATTGCAATTTTTACGCATCTATTATCTACAAAAAACGGAATAGCCAAGTACAACTCTGCAACTTCATATTCAATGGACATTAATGTTTGTTTATCTATGTATAAGAATTCCAAACTTACAATCTCGATGGAATATAATTCCGATAAAATTTTGATCAGGTCTTTTTCATTTAGAAATCCGAGATCCAGGGCAATTTGCCCAAATAATAGATCCGACTTCCTTTGAGTTTTGGCAACAATAGAAATTTGTTCTTTTGTTAATAATCCTCTGTTTAACAGAAGTTCTCCGATATTTTTGAGCGTAAAACCGATTGACACTGCCATCTCCAAACATCCCATGACATTATATTCATGATTAGTAAGGAAAAACTTAAAGGATGATTATGGAAAACATACGGTTCTGCGATGCCTAGGCTTCTCCAGCTGATTCCAGAAACAAAGTATTAATAGAAAGATTGGAAAGTTCTGCATTCTCGATTATCAGAGAAAAATAATTGTAAAATCGGTTACATTCGTCCATGATTAACTGAATTATGGATTCCATCACCTCTTCGTCGGCGAAAAACGACGACACAAATGGAATAGTCAGGCTATATACAATACGATTGCTTGTGGATATCAAATCGAAATGTCCAACCCAAATTCTTTCATTTGCTTTAACGATGGCATCAACAATGGCATTGTACTTTTCTTTTGTTACGTAAAGGTTCATATCACATGAAAAATAAATAATCTCATAGTCGGATTTCAAAATAACAGAAAGAATATATTCCGGAGTTTCTGTTTTTAATTGTATGGAAATCTCATTATCGTCAATTCTACTGAAATTCAGATTCATTTTGGTTGCCAAATTCTCTGTTATATCAATTGGATTTACGTTCAAGCTATCCTCCTCCATAACCGTAGGTAAGATTACCATAAAACTCTTTATTTAAATATCCGTTTGTTCTAAAACATATCAGTATTGGGATATAATTTGTGATCTGCAATTTTTCTAATGTCGCCTTTTATGCTTTCGGTTTGCCTATACATTGGTACTCGTTAGCTTATATTTTTGGAATAGTTATAGCTTTAAAATTATCGGTTTTTTTTTCCAGGAAATTGGAAACCAAAATCGCTACGCATTTGTTTGACGATTTCGTCAGTGCCGCCATCGTTGGGATAATATTAGGAGGTCGACTGGGGCACGTCTTTTTTTACGATTTTGATTACTATATAAGATTTCCCACTGAAATTTTAAAAATTTGGAAAGGAGGCATGTCTTTTTATGGCGGATTTATTGGAGTCATTGGGGTAACTTATATTTTCTGCAAAAAACACAACATTGCTTTTCTAAAATTTATCGACCTGTGGTCGGTAAGCGTTCCTGTTGGATTATTTTTGGGGAGAATCGCTAATTTTATAAACGCGGAGCTACTGGGCAAAGAATCGCATGTCCCCTGGAATGTAGTTTTTCGCGACGGCATCCATCGGCATCCAAGTCAGCTCTACGAAGCGTTTCTTGAGGGCCTTCTTTTATTTTTAATAATGTTAATATCATTCCATAATAAGTGTCACAAGCATAGCGGCAGACTTTCGGGAATTTTTTGTGTTGGATACGGCAGCGGAAGATTTTTAGCAGAATTTTTTCGTAAGGCCGACTCCAGATTCAGCAGCGAATTGCTCTATTATTCCGGATTAAATTTAAATCAGTACCTAAGCATTGTTATGATCCTCTTGGGAATAGTGTTAATCGCTAGGAGCAGAAAATTATGAACCATTTTCTGCTACAACCGTCTCATAGATTTTTAAAACTCAAGGAATTCACTCAGAAACTGATTAAAAAATGTTGTTCCGGAGATCGAGTAATAGATTTGTTATTTCATTTTCCAGTATCCATACAAAACAGATCCGGAAATATTTATGACTTTTCAGATAAGGATAAGCTTACGGTGGTAATAAGGATTACAGACCACAAAGCGCCTCATCATAGAGCATCTCCGTATAAAGTGACCGGTCAAACAGCCGATGGAAATATTATTACCATTGTTTATTTTAATTATCATGCTGCTTTTATCAGAAAATCTCTCCCATTGGATGGAATTTTTATGGTTAGCGGCAATGCACACCGAACAACGGAAGGCATTCAGATAACGCATCCCGATGTAATCGCGCCACCGTCTATGCTGAAATATTACATTGGAGCAGAGCCAGTATATCCATTGGTGGCTAGACTTACCAATCGAACGCTACAATACGCTATAAACAGTCTGCTGAAAATTATGCCGGAAATTCCAGATTGGATTCCTGAAGAATTTATAAATAAATATGAACTAGCGACTTTTACGAAAGCCATCAAAACGATACACAGTCCAAAAACTTCCGCTGATATTTTAGCATCAAATCCCGCGCGGAAAAGAATAGCCATCGACGAGTTGCTAACCAGCCAAATTAGATTAAGACAGATACGAGAATCAATGTCGAAGCAACAAACTGTGCCTTTTTTCCCAACAAATGCCATAATACAGCATCTGCATTTGCCTTTTGAGCTTACGGACGACCAGTTGTCATGTCTGGAGGATATAAAAAGAGACTTTGCTTCTCCTAAACCCATGAACCGACTAATACAAGGAGATGTCGGCGCTGGAAAAACAGTTGTTTCATTCATTAGTATGCTGATTGCTCTCGAAAACAATTCCCAAGCGACACTGTTGGCTCCGACGGAAATATTGGCTATTCAGCATTTTAATACTATCAAAAAAATGGCGGAAAATCTCAAATTAAACATAGATATTATGCTCAGCAGCAACAGAAAATTTCGCTCTCAACAGATTGAAAGATTAAAGAAAGGAGAGACTCAAATTCTCATAGGAACCCATGCCATTCTTGAGCATGGAATTGAGTTTAAAAATCTGGGATTAATAGTCATAGATGAGCAGCATAGATTTGGCGTTTTACAGAGATTAACGCTGATCAAAAAATGCAGATATCCCAATATATTGACTATGTCAGCCACTCCTATCCCGCGAACTCTATTACTCGGATGCTACGGAGATCTCGACGTTTCCACAATGAAATGTAAACCTCATGGACGAAAACCCATCGAAACCGTCGTGATAAGTTCATCGAAAATAGACAACCTCATCCAAAAGTTAAAGACTATAAATTCAAAAATTTACTGGGTATGCCCTGTTATAGAGGAATCAGAAGATCTGATGGACATAAATACACGCAGCGAATACCTAAATAAAAATTTCTCTCCGAAAGACGTATTCATATTGCATGGAAAAATGAAATCTAAAGAAAAAGACAATATAATCAACCGATTTAAAAATGGCGAATTCAAAGTGCTTGTCTCCACAACAGTCATAGAGGTGGGAGTTGATATTCACGATGCGAATGTAATAGTAATTGAGCACGCCGAAAGATTCGGACTCGCACAATTACACCAGTTGCGAGGCCGAGTAGGACGCGGAAATGAAGCATCGTATTGCGTTTTGCTCTATCATTATCCGCTATCAACAATCGGAAAACAAAGATTACAATTAATGAAAAGTACAAACGATGGATTTCTTCTCAGTGAAGAGGATCTGAAGCTGCGCGGCGCGGGAGATATATTAGGAAAAGAACAGAGTGGTTTTAATGCGTTGAGGTTTAGCGATTTTTCCCATAACCATCGACTAATCCAAATGGCGGAAGAAATATCACATGATATCGAATTAAATTCCGAAAGTGTGAAGTTTCTCTGCGAAATTTTCAGTAAATTGAATGACGATGTAGTGGCGTAAAATGTTTCCTCTTTAATAAACTACAATCAATCCCCGCGTATACAGAAATCTGTTGACTTATTGGTGCGAATGCGTATCTTATTCTACATGGGCCTGTAGTTCAGCGGTTAGAGCCCTCCGCTCATAACGGAGTAGTCGTAAGTTCGAATCTTACCGGGCCCACCAGGATGATTTGTTCATTCTCCATCCCAAAGGCATAGAAATGCATCTTACGAAAATTTGTAATTTAGTAACATTTTTCTGATCTAATATTTAAAACCCTATGGAGAGCAAAATGGTGGACTATTCTTTTAATGAGAAGCAAGAAACAAGCTTTTTCAGTAGGAATAAATTGGTTTCGATCTCCATTATTATCGCATGTATGCTCTTTCTGGGAATTTTTATTATGGAAAAATCCCAATCGGTGATTAATATGGTCCCCATGCTTCGAGGAGAAATATCTTTTGAAGATGGATTTTCAATTACAACAACAAAAAATCGTTATCCCATTCTAATTAAAAAAGATGATCCTTTTATTGGCAGTCAATTGAGATTTTCAGGAGACGTTAAGTCTATCTTCTCCGAAACCGCCATTTCTTTGGCCCAAAATGATGAAATTGTCGTTGAGATTGGAGCTCATTTTGGATATAATGTCCTAAATATTGCAAAAAAAACAAAGGGTCTGCGCAAATATTATGCTTTTGAACCCAACTGCGGCGTACTTTCTTGTTTGAGAAAAAGTGTCGTTCTAAATGACCTCGACGACATTGTAGTTCTTCGAGATGTTGCGATTTCCGACGAAAAAAAGTCATTTCCCATAGATGACTGTCTTTCCGTAACAAAAACTCCTCGGGGAGAATATACCAAACCCCGTACAATTATTGTAAATAGCAACACTCTAGACGATGAATTAGAAAATGAACCATTAACATCAATCTCCATGCTGTTAATAGATATTCCGGGGTCAGAATTTTCTATCCTCAAAGGAGCAGAAAAGATAATTGCAAATTCGCCGGACATAAAAATTATCATTTCATTTAATAACAAAGCCTCGTCTGAATATTTTGACATTGAAAATGAGTTAAAAAAAATGGAACAACAGGGCTTTATCTTTTATCTAGTTGAAACTCTTAACAACTATACACAAGTTAATATTCCGGACATCCTATCAAAAAAGGAAGTCGTAATAATCATGACTAAAAATAAACTTAATTTCGATTCCAATCTTGCGGAAGCGGACACGTTACTTTGAAATATAAGCGGAAAATCCGCTTTTTCCCATCAAAGAAACAACCTTATTTGCTTCTTCTCTCGTTTTAAAAGGACCCACCTGAATTCTGTATCTTATTCCTTTGCTTTCCCCCAAATCGATTTTGAATATTTTCTTTCCCCATCCTTTTAAAAATTTATTTTTCAACAAGATGCGGCGATATTCCGCTTCTGCCGCAGATTTCGTTGTAACAGATGCTATCTGCACCATAAGTTCGCTGCTGCGATTGCCGCTTTCAACATCCGCTGTATTACTCGTTTTTTCTACCACATCTTTAAGTCTTTGCTTTTGTTTTTTAGCCACCAAAGAAGGTTTGATTTCTTCTACCTTGTTTTTCTCCTCTATTTTGTTTATAGGAGGACGGTATTCATTCTCCACAACAACTAAATTATCGGATTTTATCTTAGAAACACCTTGTTTTACGTAATTTATTTTGTATTCTTTTTGGGGAGCCAAATCATCAAATGCTTTGATTATATTTTGTTTTTCTTCATCAGAAAGAGATTCGCCAACTTCTACTTCCGGGATAGAAAGAATTTCTTCCGGCGGTTGAGCTATTTTCTCTTCAACTTTACGTTTATCACCGGAAATATTGTCATAAACTGTCTTGTCTTGATGCTTCACCTGTTCACTCGCGGGAGGCTTTATCTTAAATGGAGTGCTGTCCGCACTGATAATCGGCAACTCTTCTAAATCTATTGGCCTGGAATTGTAATATATAATAAAGGCGACTATGCAAAATGCAACAACGGAAGCTCCCCCTCCAATGATAAAAAAACTTCTATCATTTTTGAAGAAGTTTGACCGAAAATTTCTTTTCGTTTCAGAAGTTTTTGGTATATCTATTGGGTAATCATCTTCATCATCTAAAAATGGGCACATTATCTTAGTTCCTTAATCGGCGTAACTCCAATAATATCGAAAGCAGATTCTATCACATTTTGCATGATCTTTAACAGAATAACTCTAGCGCAGGTTTTTTCAAAGTCCTCAGGAATAACGAAGCGTAAAAGAGAGTTGTCTTTTCCCTGATTCCAGAAAGAATGGAAACCCGCTGCAAGTTCTAATAAAAAAAAGGCGATTTTATGAGGCTCACGCTTTTTCGCCGCCATCATTACTTGTCTCGGCCAATCGGACATGATCTTTATCAGCTGAAGATCGACATCCTCTAGTAATTTTAATTTTATATCCTTGATATCCGGAATCGTTTCACCCGGGAATGTCCGATGAAATAGTTTCATCACCGAACAACTTCTGGCATAGGCATACTGCACATAGAAAACCGGATTGTCTCTGCTCTGGTCTACGACTTTTTGGAAATCAAAATCCAAAGGAACATCGTCTCGACGCGTTAGCATGATAAAACGCACAACGTCCTTCCCGACTTTATCTACAATATCTTTAGCCGTTATGAAAGTCCCAGCTCTTTTGGACATTTTAGCCTCACGGCCATTTTCCAGGAGTTTTACCAGCTGAACTAATTTCACATCCAACTTCATTTTTCCATCTGATATGGCCAACACTGCCGCCTGCATGCGTTTTATGTATCCGCCGTGGTCAGCTCCCCAAAAATCGACCATTTCATCGAAACCTCTTTCGATTTTATTCATATGATAAGCGATATCGGAAGCAAAATAGGTCCAAGATCCATCTGATTTTTGAATTGGACGATCTGTATCATCTCCAAACGTCGTAGATTTAAATAGCAACTGCTCCCGTTCTTCCCAATCTTCGAAATCTCCTCCTTTAGGACACGGCAGAGTGCCACTGTAGATCAACCCTTTACCCCGTAGCCAATCTATAACATGATCAACCGCTCCTGACCGTATCAATTCCTTTTCGGATACAAAAACGTCGTGATGCACTCCCAGAAGATTCAGATCTTCCTTTATACCAGCCATTATATCGGAAACAGCAAATTGTCTGAAGAAATCCAACCACTCGGATTCATCTTGATTAACAAACCCATCGCCATATTTTGAAATTATTTTTTTCGCCGTATCAATCAGATATTCCCCCGGATAACCGTTATTGGGAAAATCCTTATTTGTTTTGCCGAGTTGCTCTAAGTATCTATGATACAAAGACCGTGCAAGAGTCTCCACCTGATTTCCTGCATCATTAATGTAATACTCCCTGGTAACTTTGTAGCCGACAAAATCCAGTAATCGAGCAAGAACGTCTCCGGAAACAGCTCCACGAACATGTCCGGCATGAATTGGACCCGTTGGATTAGCAGACACATACTCCACATTGATGGATCGACCATTTCCATAATCTGATTTACCAAAATTTTTATCCAACATGCTCGGCATATGATTAAAGAAAATATGTTTAGGAATAAACCAGTTGATAAAGCCGGGAGTTTTTACTTCTATTCTCTCAAAGCTATTGTTTTCCTGAAGTTTATTGCGAATGTTTTCTGCCAATTCGATTGGATTACAATTCATTCTTTTCGCCAACACCATAGCGATATTTGTGGAAAAATCTCCGAAAGTAGACTCCTTAGGAGGTTCAACGAAAATAAATTCTCTGTACTCCTGATCTACACAGCGCTCTATGAGCCGCTTATAGTATAAAAACAGAGGCGTATTATTATCCATTTTTTCCCCTAAACTAGGCTGGATGATAACACCAATCACATAACCTCACAATATTGCGGAAAGAGTGCTTTAATAATAACGGAGATTCTTTAGTTTTTATTACTGTTTTTTCAAAACAACTATGTTGTATAAGCAAAACGCTTAATGAAATGCTTTGGCGCCACAGAACCCGACAATTTAGTCATCTTAGGAGAAATTTGTTCGAATAAAATTCGACACTTCTCATCGATGGAGATTGTATTGTTCATTTTTTTTATAAATTCATGGACAACGCCGGTTGTCATTACCAAGGCTGAATCCCAACCACACGCATTTGCTCCAGAAATATCAGTCCACGGAGTATCACCCACCATAAGAATGGGTTCCTTGGCATCGACTAACTGCCTGGCATACTCAAATATTCCGGCATATGGTTTTCCAAAGTAAACGACTTTTCCGCCTAATTTTTCATAATATGCGGCTATTGCTCCTTGGGTAACTATGGCTACATGCTCGGACGATCCATCCTGCGATGTATGTGCAAAAATATCAGGATTTGCGACCAATAAAGTTTTATGCAAATGTAGACAACTCATCAATTGGCATGCAAATTCAAACAATCCTCGACGTCCTTGACTATCCTGTAGATTGTTCCAGTCGCTATCCACTACGTTTTCAATATCTATTTTATTACCGTCACAATCAAAAACATCATCTATTCTAACCGCGCCATAGGAGGCTCTTGGAATTCCCACATAAAGAAAATCGGCTTCATAGGTGTCTACTTTTCGAAGATGAGTTCCTTCGAAAACATTGGCATTCCCGATAAATATACATTTAACAGTATTTGATTCCCCTCCAACAGCTTCAGAAAACTTGTTTGGATGATTCTTTATTGTTTGATATAAAAATTCTCCGGAAGTTATAAATTCATCGTAGTGCACATTTTGAAGTAGCCCCCTCTTGGCGTATCCAATTTTCGCTTCCTTCGACACTTGAGTTGTATTTGAAAGTATAACGACCTTCTTACCGTCTTTTCTTAATCTTTCTAACGTAACAAGAGTTTTTTCATACAAAGTAACACCATCAAATAGTACGCCATATACGTCGACGAAAATCGTCTCGTAGCCACCCGCTATGGATAAAATACTTTCTTCTATTTCCATTTTCGCCTTTATAGCACTAACTTTTTATACTTTATTTTTCGAGGAATTATGGTAGATGTTCCCTCTCTTTTCATTTTATATTCCTCATAGTCTGTAAAATTACCATAAAACCATTCGACTCTACTATCTCCTTCAAAGGATATCATATGAGTTGAAATTCTATCTAAAAACCACCGATCATGACTTATGATTATGGCACATCCTGCAAAATCCAAAATAGCATCTTCTAGACTTCTTAACGTGTCTACATCAAGATCATTCGTCGGTTCATCTAGCAATATAACATTTGCCCCTGACTTTAAAATCTTAGCCAGATGCACCCTATTGCGTTCTCCTCCGGATAATTGATGTATGCGCTTTTGTTGATCTGTTCCTTTAAATCCAAAATTGGATACATAGGCGCGGCTGGGAATTTTTCTTTTTCCAAGCTCCAATTCATCCAACGAATCAGAAATTTCTTCCCAGACTGTATTGTTATTATTAAGAGAGTCTCTACTTTGGTCAACGTAGGCCATCTTTACGGTTTCGCCAATCTCCAAAGATCCCTTATCAATAGTCTCAGCTCCCGTTATCATCTTAAACAACGTTGATTTCCCAGCTCCATTTGCGCCGATGACCCCCACAATGCTCCCCGGAGGAATATCGAAGGATAAATTATCTATCAGAACTTTGTCCTCGAAAGATTTTCCAATGGAATCAGCTTTTATAACAATGTCACCCAAACGAGGACCAGACGGAATGTACAGAACCGATGTATCATAGGATTTACAGGACGTCTGCTCTAGCATTTCACTGTAAGCTTGAATTCTCGCTTTACTTTTTGCCTGACGAGCCTTTTGAGATTGCCTCACCCATTCAAGTTCTCTATCAAGAAATCTTTTTCTATCAACTTCCTTTTTTTCCTGGCGTTCGATTCTCTTTTGATGTTCCTCCAACCAGGCAGAATAGTTTCCTTCGAATGGATATGAATTCCCGTGGTCAAGCTCCAAAATCCATCCTACGACATTGTCCAAAAAATATCTGTCATGCGTAACCAGCACCACAGCTCCTTTATACTCTTGTAAGTACTTTTCTAACCAAGCTATTGATTCTGCATCAAGATGATTGGTCGGCTCATCCAAAAGCAAAAGATCTGGTTTTTGCAGCAGCAACTTACAGAGCGCGACTCTTCTTCTCTCTCCGCCTGATAAATTTGCCACCAGAGTATCCGGATCGGGACAGCGCAGAGCATCCATAGCAATTTCAATGACGCGTTTTAGATCCCACAACTCCATCGCTTCTATTTTTTCCTGAACTTCCGCTTGTCTGACAATAAGATCATTCATTTCATCTGCTGTGATTTCTTCTGTAAATTTCGCGGATATCGATTCAAATTCTTCTAAAATCGCCATTGATTCCTTCAACCCGGAAATTATATTTTCATAGACAGTGACAGTACCATCCAGTTCCGGCTCCTGAGGCAGATATCCAACGGTGGCTCCCTTGGCTAACCACGCTTCGCCATTAAATTCATTATCTATTCCAGCCATTATTCTTAATAACGTAGATTTACCAGCGCCATTCTTTCCGATAATTCCAATTTTTGCATCCGGATAAAACGAAAGCCAGGTGTCCTTTAAAACCTGTTTTCCACCTGGGTATACCTTAGATAGGCCACTCATAACATAAATATATTGATAAGATGCCATTTTTTATTTCTTACCTTAAAAATCTATCTAATCTTCAACAATTTTGCGGATTTTAATTCCTGTAAATTTTTACTTCCGACACACAGCATTGCCGTTTTCAGCTCTAAAATCAAAGACTCAACGAAATTCTCACAGTCGGAACGCGAATCCATTATTTTCTGTAAAAAACCCGATGCATTTCCACAAATATCAGCTCCAAGAGCAATAGATTTCGCCATATCAACGCCAGTTTTTATGCCGCCGCTGGCAATGATTTTAATTTTCTTTGTTGTTTCTGCAATCGATTTAATACAGTCAACCGTTGAATTCCCCCAATCCGTAAAAGCATTCGATGCATTTTTAACAACTATATCGTTCGAACGTCCACTTTCTAAACTAGACCACGAAACACTTCCTGCTCCCGCAACATCTATTCCGTACACACCAACATTTTGTAGCTTTTTTGCAACATGTGCCGAAATTCCATATCCCACTTCCTTTATAATTACCGGATACTCAATTGAAGAGCAAACCTTTTCTATTTTTTTCAGTAATCCGGAAAAATTGCTATTACCATCTATCTGAAAAACCTCCTGCATAGGATTTAAATGTAAAATAAGAGCATCTGCATCTATCATCTCGACCGCCTGCTTACATTTATCGACGGAATAACCATAATTAAGTTGAATCGCTCCCAGGTTTGCAAATAATAGGATATTGGGAGCATAACGACGAATTTTAAAAGAATCCTCAAATGTACGATCATCCAGAGCTATTCGTTGACTTCCAACTGCCATACCAAGACCAAAATCATTTGCTATTCCCGCTAAATTTCTATTAACTCTTTCGCACATATCATATCCGGTGATCGACGAAATTATCAAAGGCAAATGCAATTTATGTCCTAGAAAATTTATGGAGGTATCAATTTCGGAAAAATCCAATTCCGGAAGTGCATTGTGTTCAAAACGATAATGTCCAAATCCAGAATCAACGACCGATCTGTTAGCATCGCCACAAGCCAAAGCAAGATGGTCTTTTTTCCTTCGCAAAATTTCGCTCAAAATAAACTCTTATACCATCTTTTCAAGCTCAGAATCGAATATCAAAACACCGAGATCTGTCGATTGCATTTTTCTCAATCTATTCAACAGATTTGATGCAGTCGCTTCTTTTCCTACTTGTTCATTAACAAACCATGAAACAAAACACTGAGATTGATAGTCTTTTTCCACAACCGTGAATTCATAAATTGAATTTATCACTCCGGTAGTCCGTTGTTCGTATCTTAACAATTCTTCAAAAATATGCAGCGGCGCTCTCCAATCTTGTTTAGGAGCTGCAATCGGAAGTAATTTTACTTTTGCGCCACGTTCATGCATGTGTTCAAAAATTTTGATGGCATTTTGACGTTTCTCTCCAGCTCGCGACATTATCCAACTGGCGCATCCGTTCAGTCCCATCTCTTTAAAAACACTGGACATGGCCATATATAAATACGCAGAACTCAGCTCCTCGGATATTTGCTTATTCAACGCCTCGTAAACTCTCTTACCAAGACTCACATTCATAACAACAACTCCTCCACCAATGAAAACAAGATCACTATGAATGATAATATTATAAAAAAATTAAAACAACTGATTACTTTGATCTGAATATAATACGTCCCTTGGTAAAATCGTAGGCTGTCATTTCTACATTTACCTTGTCTCCCACTAGAACACGTATCCTGTTTTTTTTCATCCTTCCGGATGTGTGGGCTAAAATTATATGATCGTTTTCCAACCTTATTCTAAACATAGTATTCGGAAGCACTTCTATAACTTCTCCTGAAAATTCTATTAAATCTTCCTTTGCCATAAAACCTCTCGCGATACTTCAAATAGGATATATTCTTTTTTATTTTCTTACAATATAAAAAGGCGCTTCACTCACTTTATCGGGTGATAACGCCTATTAAAGAACTACAATTTATTGCAAATACAGAAAACCTATTTAGCTATTTTTCTTGGAATGCTAAAACGCATCCTCTGGGTAGATGCATTTCCCCAAAAAACTTCGAATTTTCTCAATTGAAGGACTAATTTATCCATTCCCGTTATGCCATCGCTCTCCAGCATAGCTACGTGTTTGTCAAGAGCTGTATCGATTTTCTTACAGAGAGCCATACCCTTACTTGATAATTTTATCATATATGATCTTTTATCATGTTTAGATGTAACCTGTTCTATGTAACCATACTGCACCATTTTTTTCAGATTATAAGAAACATTCGATCCAAGATAACAACCTCTTGTAGTTAACTCGCCTATCGAAATTTGCTCTCCACCTAAATTATATAAAACCAAAGCTTGCACATTGTTTATATCGTCCACCTTTAGATTATCCAGTTCGCATTTAATAACTTCTAAAAATAGCCTATGCAGTCTTTCGATCAGTGAGACCGTTTCTAAATAATACCCTTTCATTTTTCCCTCTCTATCAAAGCTAAATACATTATATATGTAAAAATTTAGTTAACCATAATAAAATCTTATACCACCCTCAGTTGAATAATACAACATTAAATTTAAGAAAATCTACCCTACAAAATGATTGCAAATGTAATAACTAATACAACCTCTTGGAGCATTTTACTTTGTTTTTTCCTCCTTGATCAAATTAGTCACTACTTGACTTCTTCTTCTCCAAATTCTTCCTCTTTAATTTCTTCCTTTTCAATTTTTTTCTCTTCAAAAAATTCTTCAAACACTTCCTCATCCTTTTGGTTTTTGACCTCTATGTATTCATTGGATTCGGTTTTACAAGTTCTAGGAATTCTGATGACAAATTTCGATCCTCCCCCCACCTCGCTGTTTACGGAAATTGTTCCTCCCAAATACTCGGTATATTTTTTGGTAATTGATAACCCCAAACCGGCGCCTGAATTTTTCGAACTGCCCTCATGGAATGGATCAAAAATATTATCTATCTTGCTGGGATCAATTCCAACTCCCGTATCAATTACAGAAAACTCCACAAAATCCTCTCCACCTTTCACAAGCGGAGCAGCTCTCAGTGTAATTTTACCAAGTTCAGTAAATTTTGCTGCATTACTTAACAAATTCAAGAGACATTGCCTTATCTTTGTTGAATCCGAATACATAATACCAATGTCCTTGGGATACTCAAGAAACAAAGAATTACTATTATCAGCTACGAGAGGCATTATGATTCCTTCTATGTCTTTAATAAGACTGTTGATTTCGATATTTTCAAAAAATAATTGAGTTTTTCCGGCCTCTATTTTTGAAAGATCAAGAATCTCATCTATTAATGATAGCAAATGCTTAGCAGACCCAATAATTTTATATAAATCATCTGCAGAAACTGTATCTTTTCTATCTAAAGCTTCCTCTCTCAAGATTTCACTATAACCAATGATGGCGTTAATTGGAGTTTTCAATTCATTACTCATATTGGTTAAAAACTTACTCTTTGCATTGTTAGCTTCATCGGCAACCAACTTGGCCTTTTCAAGCAAAGTATTGGACTTTTCCAATTCCTTTGCTTTCAGCTCCAAATCCGCAGTTCTTTCTGCAATCTGCAACTCCAAAAGCGCAGCATTATTAGCCAACTTCTTTTCTATTTCTTTTCGACGATTAATGTCCAATATCGCAAGTACAATATATTTCTCATCGTCTATTTCTATAGGACTCGCTGAGCATATGGACCAGAAGCTTCCGCTTCCGAAGCTCTGCACCAATACCTCATAGTTTAATACATTGATATTGGAAGAAATCGCATTTGTTATATAAGCTTTATCATCGTCCTCGATAAATAAATTCCACATATTTACAGTGGCAGTATTCTCTTTTTCTATTCTAAGTAACGTAGTCGCAGAAAGATTAATTTTCATAATTTTTCCATCGGAGGCTTTAAATATAACTATGGCCAACGGAGTAGAATCTGTAATTGCACTCGCGATTTCTAATTGTTCTTTTGTTTTTGTATGGAATCTACTGATAACTAAACATACCAGCAACAAAATTATAGTTAGTATTGTAATTATCACCGATATGGTACTAAACATACGATCTGATATAGTTTCGATGGCAGAGTTGTTCGTTGCAATCACGATAAAAAAATCGCTCCCTTTCATTGCTGACGGCATTTGGATTTTATCTTTAAACACTCTAAAATCAATCGATTCAATGCGTTTATCAGATAGTCCTAATGGAACTTCGTTTATTTTTCCCGCCACGTGCATGCCGAGCGCGACAACGGTAACATTACTTGCGGCTCCCTTCGGAAGAGCATTGAGTGATACATAGCGTCTACAATTTGGAGAAACTATATAAAACATTCTTGGAAATGATCCTTTTTGTAGTAGGTGCATATATCGTTCGTATTGATCCCACTTTACAACCATCTCAAAAAAGAATTTAGCATCCTTATTATTCTTTACCTTGAAGAGTTTTGCCGTTGTATACTTCATAGCAATGCTATTATCATCTTGTTGTTCAACATTATACAAAACTGTGTCCTTCAATTTTTCGAGTTCCTCGTTTATCGTCAGATCTGTAACTGTGTTATTGGAGGAGCTCGCCAAAAATTTTCCTTTTTCATCATAGACTCGGATACAAACAATATTTCTATTACGTCTTAGAATGGTCTTCAATTGTTCAATAACGAATTTAGGGTTATCCATATCTGAAGAAAGCTCCATTTCCAACGTAATGGCGTTAAGATCCTTCAACGTATCCTCAAATTGTATAGCCATATACTTGGACAATCCCACTCCCTCAGAAACCATGAAAGTGTCTATGCATTCTTTATAATCTTTCTCTGAAGCTGATTTTATAAACTTAATACCTATAAATAGTGGCATCAAAATACAAGCCAAAATTAAAACCGTTGATCTTAATGTCACCATAATTTTTTTCAACATTGTGCACCTAACACAAAATAAACAATATAGGAATTTTATTCCGATAAAGTTACTATTTTGTAAAGATTATAAAAGTATTCGCCCATGCCACGCATTATGAAGCGGTTACTACTCTTAAAATGAACTTATTTCTTCGGAAACTGCTTTTTATAGAGCAAATTATCTTTTTCTCGATCCGGTAAATCTTAGGATATATAGAAAAAGATTTATGAAGTCCAGATATAGGCGCAATGCACCAAAAATAGCCTTCTTTTCACTCACTTCCTCGATGTCGGAGTCGAAATAATAGCTCTTTATAATCTGCGTGTCATAGGCCGTTAAACCAGTAAAAACAATAACTCCAATGACAGATATTACAAATGCGAACGTTGAACTATATACGAACAAGTTTATAATGCTGGCAATTATCAGCCCTATTAAGCTCATAATTAAAAACGATCCCATCCTGGTAAGATCTTTTTCTGTAACATATCCATAGACAACCATCGACAAAAACATTGATGACGTTACAAAAAATGTGCTGACTATACTGACACCTGAATACACATTGAAGATTGATGATAAAGATAATCCCAAACTGGCGGCATATACTAGAAACAGAGTTCTAGCTTTTTCTACGGAGATATTCGACAATTTCGCGGTCAGATATATTGGTATAATTACCGGAGCAAAAGCGATTATCGAGAAAACAACTGGATTGGAGAGAACCATCATAAATTCTTGCGATAGACTTACAAAATAAGCAATCAAAGCCGTTAGAGCCAATCCAACTGACATATATGAAAATACGCTCAACATGTATTTCCGCAAGCCAGTGTCAATTACGTCTGTAGCGTCTTTATAAAACGATGATACTTTCTCTTTCATATTTTTCTCCTATGGCCATCGGGGATATTTTAACAGATACGAGATAAATTATCAATTATCGCAAAGACTAGGGGATTGTCTACTAATTATACACATTTTTTATGAAGGAGTAATTGTATGGAAAGCCTGAGCATTTCTTCTGATTTAGAGTAGCATTTGGTTTTTCTATGAAGTCTGGCGAGATAATATCTCAAAATTGAGTTGAAGGACTCGACCAAACATGTCTCCGATTTTGTAACAACATGTTCCGGAGTTACATCTTCCTCGAAAAGTTCCGAGTATGTCGGGTTTCCATCTGTGCAGACGATCTTCACCTCATTGTGGGCGGAAACTCCGTCCCATAGGCTTTTTAGAGTTTTTATACTCGCGTCGCCGACTTCAAATCCAACAAAACGCAGCCGGCTTCTGTCAACAGCAGTCCATACTCTGATCTTATTCGATTTTTTTTAATGTAGGTGTACAACTCGTCCATCTCCAACAGCGGAATTTTATTTCCGGCGACCGAAAAATTATCCCTTATGCTCTCAATTTGTAGTGCCGCCTTCTTTATCCACTTAATAACCAATTGATAACAAACTTCAACATTAAATATGCCCTTTAAAAGCCTCGATATCCTTCGAAATCCGCAACCCTCAACATATAGCTCAATCGCTGCTCTCCTTATGCGTTCAGAATGCCTCTTTCTGCCATCTCCTTCCGTAAAATTCATCCCGCATACCTTGCATAAATACCTCTGCTTCTCACCAATAAATCCTCTCTTGTTCAGGGCATCACCTCCACACCTCTTGCAATTTATCACATCTTCCTCCACATCTGATCCTTCCACTCTTTATATCATGTGTATATTCGGTAGACAATCCCA
>JAISQI010000019.1 GCA_031274295.1 Holosporaceae bacterium | reverse complement strand
CATCCTTTATCAGTTATACCTGATCGATCACCGGTTCGAAAACTTCCACGCAGAAAGCGTTTTCATATGGCAAAAAAGGCGGTGGTTTAGTTCATCCCCTTAAGTTGACAGCAGTGGTTGTACGGGATATAACGGTGAACGTGCAAAGGGCGCATTATGAGTATCATTTTTTCAAATAGTGCTATGTAGGTTTATTACTTTTAAGGGTTATGGAGGACAGAAATGGCGATTACTCGACCTTCCGTTATTGCTGAAATAGGTTGTAACCATAAAGGCGATATGAACATAGCTAAAGAATTGATCTCCGTTGCTGCAGCTTTTTGCAAGGTAGATTATGTTAAATTTCAAAAGCGTAATAATCGTGTTCTTCTTTCTCTTGAGGAATATAATGCTCCTCATCCCAATCCGGAAAATTCTTACGGGGAAACCTATGGGGCTCACCGAGAATTTCTTGAATTTTCCGTGGAACAGCACGTGCAGTTGCAGAGATGGTGTCAGGAATTTCACGTGGGCTATTCCACGTCGGTATGGGATATCGAATCGGCAAAAGAGATAGCTTCCTTGAAGCCAGCGATGATTAAAGTGCCTTCCGCTTGTAATTTGAATAAAGAAATGTTGGAATTTCTCTGTGATCATTACGAAGGAGAGATCCATCTTTCTTTTGGAATGACACGACAAAAGGAAGAAGAAGAGATTGTTTCTTTTTTTGAGGCAAAAAACCGGGCGAAGGACCTTGTTGTATATGCCTGTACTGCCGGTTATCCTGTGCCTTTTAAAGACGTGTGCTTGCTGGAAATATCGCGTATCAGGCAAGCGTATCTGACAAGAGTAAAATCTGTGGGTTTTTCCGGGCATCATCTCGGCATTGCCGTGGACATGGCTGCTACGGTTTTGGGAGCGTCGTGGATTGAGCGACACTTTACTTTGGATCGTACATGGAAAGGTACGGATCATGCGGCGTCTTTGGAACCCGACGGTATGCGTCGCCTGGTTCGTGATGTAGCGGTCGTGGCGGAGGCTTTGACTTATAAACCTGGGGAAATTTTGGACATTGAAGAAGTACAACGGAATAAACTAAAGAAGAATCAGATTCGATGGGAGTAATTACGTTATTCTGTGCATGACACAGGATTTTTATGACTACTTTGAAAATGTCTTGATGAATTTTATCACCGATAGGAGAGAGATTTTATGTTGCAGGTATTAAAATCAAGATTACGAAAATTTAGGCTTGTGCAATGGTGTTTAGGTCTGAGCATTGTGAATGCTATAAAAGAGGGAAGGCAACTTGCGCCATTTATTGTCAAAAAGCCTGATAAGTTGATGATCAACATTGGAGCGGGAGCATTTAACTGCAAAAACTGGATTAACCTTGATTATGTATCTGATTGGTATGCTGATATCCATACAAATGTCAATTTTATGCGTTACGATATTCGAAACGATCTTATACCATTAGGGAATGAAACTGTTTTTTGTGCCTACTGTTCTCATGTCATTGAACATATTGAAACCCCGTACATAGAAAAAATGTTTCAAGATGTCTACCGAATTCTTGGGGGGGGGGGGTATTTACGCTTGGCATTCCCAGACGCGGATTTTTTGTACAATGTAACTTTACAAAATTCGGATTACTGGTACTGGAGGTTAGGTTGGTTTAAATCTTCGTTATCTGTGGATCATAAAAAGCTTCCGGGACCTCTTGATTTTTTGGTAAGGGAGATAGCGACGCCTAAATCGATTTTTTATCGATGGGCTGTAAATCCCATAGATTCAGAAACTCTTGCAGCGAACTTTCGAGAGCGTTCTCCCGAGGAATTTTTGAATTTTCTCGTAGATGGATTAAAGTTTCGAGCAGATTGCCCCGGAGACCATATCAACTGGTGGAGTTATGAAAAGTGTAAAGCAACTTTGCTTAAAGCCGGGTTTAAAAATGTTATACTGTCTAAGTACAAGGGAAGTGTAACGCCTTATATGTGTGGTAACGCGTTCGATCGAACCTATCCGCGTATGAGTTGTTATGTAGAAGCTATTAAATGACAAATGACTATGGAGACTGAAAAATGGGATATAATGGCCTTTATGTTTTTGTGGAAGTAAGTTGTTTAGGTTTTGAAGGAGTACAACGAACTAAACTAAATAGGAATCAGAGCCGATGAGAGTAATTGCGTTTATTCCTGTACGTGGTGGCAGCAAGTCGATACCTCATAAAAATATTAAGTCCTTTTTGGGTAAGCCTCTGGTTTATTGGGTTGTCAAAGCCGCCAGCGAAGTTCAGGAAATTGATAAGGTAGTTGTCGCAACGGACAGTGATGAAATTTGTAATACGGTCGCAGCTTTTGATTTACCAAAAGTTATTCTTTATGACCGTGACCCTGCAAATGCTCAGGATACCTCTTCGACGGAGAGCGTGATGCTGGAATATATTTCTAAGGCCAATTTGCCGGACGAGGATGTTTTTATTTTATTGCAGGCAACCTCTCCTCTGACGAGAGCGCAGGACATTGAAGAGGCGCTCAGGTATTATAGAGCATCAGGCAAAGATTCCCTGTTATCCTGCGTCTCG
>JAISQI010000053.1 GCA_031274295.1 Holosporaceae bacterium | reverse complement strand
TTCCTATGCAAAGCCGAGCGTTCCATACCTATAAATTCAGCTGTTTTTGATATATTTCCAGAAAATCTGTCGATTTGAGCTCGCAGGTAGTCGGATTCGAAGTACTCTTTGGCTTCCTTTATTTGTAGGGAGATGAGTTTGGCGACATTCAGAGAGACAAATTTCTCTTTTGCGCTTGAAGTAAGCTCAGGCGGCAGCGAATTTTTATCTACTTCGTCGGATTTCATCGAGTTAATGAGCGAACTTTCAACGATATTTTTTATTTGATAAATATTTCCCGGCCAATCGTAGGATTGGAGAATCGCGAGAGCACTTTCGGTAAAATTTTTGCTTTTTAATCCAAAAATTGCCTCTGAATTTGAAAGATAATAATTAATAAGCGGAAGAATGTCTTCGCGTCTATCTTTCAAGCTAGGAATATCCAAGCTAACGATATTCAACCGATAAAATAATTCATGATTGAATTTGTGTGACGATAGCATTGTGTCGATATCGTCACTGGAGCTGCATATAATTCTAGCATCGGAATGTACTCTTCTGTTTCCCGTCAGATAATTTCCCGCTTGAAAGAATTGAAGTAATTTAATCTGACAATCTTTAGATAATTTTGTAATATCCTCTAGAAACAAAGTTCCGGTGTCCGCTTTCTCTATATATCCGTACAATTTTTCTGTGCCGAATAGTTCGTGATCAAAAGCTTCTTTATCATCGTGAAAACAGTTAACACGGATAAAAGGAGCGTCTTTTCGATTGGATTTTTTGTGAATTTCAAAAGCGATGGCGTCAGTTCCTATGCCTGTTTTACTTTTTATAAAAATCCGACTGTTGGTGGGAGCGATTTTATCCAATGTAGATTTTATAGACGACGCAAACGGAGATTTTCCAACGGAAAAAACTCCAGTATCGAATTTATTGAGCTTCAGAACGGAGTTTTCTTTTTTTAATCGATGGATCTCCAGAGCTTGTTTGCAAGTTAAAATCAGGCGATCTATTACGAAAGGCTTTTCAATAAAATCAAATGCTCCATTTTGAATGGCCTGAACGGCGACGTCTATGGTTCCGTGTCCGGAAATTATTACGACAGGAATTTCCGAATGCATTTTTTTTATCTTATCCAAAATTTTCAATCCGGCAGATTCGTCGTTTCCAATCCACAAATCCAGAAATATCAAATCGGGGGGAGAATTTTTTATTAGGGAAAAAGTCTCCTGCTCGTCTTTAGCCAGATACGTTTTATATCCTTCATCGGCGAGAACATCAGATATCAGAGAACGAACTTCTGCCTCATCATCAACAATAAGTATTGTTTCATTGCTCATTTTTAACCTCTATTGAAAGCGGAAGAGACATTATTACTTTTGCTCCCCCATGAATACTTTCTTCAAAAAACAACTCGCCCCCATGATCTTGTACTATTTTTTTTACAATTGCCAGCCCCAACCCTGTTCCTTTGGGCATTAAAGTAAAATATGGCGTAGCTAGAGTTTCCATTTTTTCCTTGGGAAATCCCGGACCATTGTCCTCCACCAAAACTTTTATGCAGACGGGTGTTTGTTCGAGAGAAACGACAACTTTTTTATTTTTTTTCGAAACGGTAGACAGAGCGTTTATGGCGTTCTGTATTAAATTTACTATGGACTGATGTAGCAATCGTTCATCCGCCCTAATTACGGGGCTGTTTTTCTCGTATGAAGAGAATGTCACTTTCACATCCTCGCTCGAATTTTGCATCAGGAAGATAGCCTGACTGCATATGTCATATAAATTGCATTCCTTCAGATTCGGTTCCGGCAATCTTGCGAAAAAATTGAACTCATCTATCAATCTTTTGATATCTCCAACCTGTCGTATAATTACGTTAGTTAATTCGGAAAAAACTTTAGCGTCCTTAGTTATTTGAGGTAGATATTTGCGTTTAATTCTTTCCGCCGACAGTTGAATTGGCGTGAGCGGATTTTTTATTTCATGGGCAACTCTCCGCGCAACTTCCGACCAGGCGGCTTTTCTCTGGGCTGCCACCATGTCGGTTAAATCGCTGAACGTAATTACCAATCTACTATCGTTTTTGGATGTAAGATTTTCGACTTTTACGGAAAATAGTAGAAATTGATTGTGTTTTTTAAACTGGATTTCTTTCTGAAGCGATGAAGTTTTTCCTCCCATTAATTCTAGCAATTCAACTATCTCTGGGAAAATATTGCCGATATGTTCGCCGAATATGATTTTTTCTCCGAGTAGTTTTTCAGCAGCCGTGTTCCATATATATACTGCGTAGTTGTCTGTTCCTATTACTCCGGATGAAACTCCGGCGAGTACGCTGGTCGTGAATTTCATTCTTTCGTCTAGTTTTCTGTTAACTCTAACAAGGTCTTCACGTTGCTTATCAATTTGTTCAATCATTTGATTAAATGTCTTATTCAGCAAATTTATCTCTTCATAGGATCCATCCTCCTTGGCGCGAGCTTTGAGATTTCCGTTGATGATTTCCTCCGACACGTCTATCAAGTTACTAACGGGCTTTACTATTCTCCAGGAATAAACGATCGCCACTGAAATTGAAGCAATTAAAAGTAGAATTCCAACTATTAGAAACATAAAAATAAATGCAATTTCTAATGAACTGCGATCTTCCAGTAATCTAAAATATTCATCGTAGGCTATTCTCGTGTTTTTAGCCTGAGATAATATGTTGGAATCTATGCTTTTTTTTATGATTAAATACATATATCCATCTGAATTTTTAAAACATGAGGCGGCTATTATGCTTTTTTGATCTTCGGATACATGGAGAACAAGCCCGCTTTTTTCTGAGGTTTCGATTTCTTTTATTTTTTTATAATTTACATTTAAAAAATGAAGAGCGACACTGTATTTTGAATGTGCGATCACATTAAGATTGGCGTCCAAAAAAATTGCGGCGTCCACGTCTTTTAATCCACAAAGATCATCCAGTAGAAACCCGATATTTTTTGAAAATCTCAACAGGTTGTCTTCCAGGTTACCGTATATTTTTTCAATGTGATATTCCAATGTTCTGGAGATCGCGATGCAATCGGCCAATGCGTTTCGTTCGTGTTCCCTAAGATAGGATTCCGCTACATTTAGCGATTCCTGTAATACGGTTTGATTGCGCTTATTGAACCATGATTCGATTCCATTATGAAAAAACATAGTCGAAAATATACACATCATTACAGATGGAACTATGGACAAAAGCGAAAAAATTGATATTAATCGCAGGGTCAATCTAGAGCCTTTGCTATGTCTGCTGGTCCATAGTTCTATAATTTTGTTGCTGCCCAGTAGAAGCAATATAAGGATAAAAATAACGTCGAAATAGAGTATGGAGATAACGGCGGTCGAATTACGATTGTACGAGTCTACATCCGAAAACAGCAAATACGTAAGAGAACATGAAACAACGGAAAGTACAAAAAACAAATACATTAAGTAATTTCGTACCCTAGATTTTCGTAAGAAGGTGGCGATACTCTGAAGAATGTTAAGTATTATTTTCTCCCGTTTTCCATTTTTCTTCGTAATGTATTGCGATTTATGCCAAGTATCTGAGCTGCTCTAAGTTGATTTCCCTGTGAATATTTCAGAGTCATGCTGAATAAGGTACGTTCAACTTCCGTCAAAACGCGGCCATACAATCCGGGAGGAATATTCTCTCCATTATGCAAAGCAAAATATTTTTCCAGGTGTTTTTCAATCATTTTAGAAAACCCGACCTCTACATTTTCCGTCATGCCAGACATTTTATTTCCTTTTCTAATTATAAGATAGTCTCAAACTGCCTTTCATAAAAGTCTTTTACATAGTTTTTTATGAAAGAAAGATCTTCAGAATGATTTATCGTTTCTCTAAAAATTGAAGACCCCTTTAATTTATTACTATACCAACAAAAATGTTTTCTGAATATTCTAATACCTTGAATTTCTCCATAAAAATTTAAAACGGCTTGGAAATGCTCCCTAACTATTTGAAATTGCTCTTCCATCGATGGAGCAGGCGTAATTTCTTTTTTATCCAGAAAGTTTATGATTTGACTCAGAAGCCAGGGTTTACCCAAAGAAGCTCGTCCGATCATAATTCCGTTAGCGTTGGATTCCTTCATGGCGCAGGCGGCGTCTTCCGGTGATCTAATATCTCCGTTACAAAGGTATGGAATTTTGATGACGTCGCTTAATTCTCTGATGGATGACCACCGCGCTTTTCCCGAATACATCTGATTACGTGTTCTACAATGAATTGTAAGCATTTGAACGCCGGCATTTTCAAATTTCTTGGCAAGAGATGAAAAGTTAATATTTTCGTCATCCCATCCCAGGCGCATTTTCAACGTGATGGGAATCTTTACAGATTTTACGACCGCTTCAACTATTTTTACCGCTAAATCTTCATTTTTCATTAAAGCCGCTCCAGATCCGTGGGACACAATTTTTCGAGCAGGACATCCGATGTTTATGTCGATTGCGTTGGCGCCCAAATCTTCGCTAATAATCGCAGATTCAGCCATGTTGTGAGGATCTCTCCCGACAATTTGGGCAATTTTTAGGGAATTGTTATTTATAAATCGCTTATATGTTTTTCGGCTTAATCGCACCAAGGCTTCGCTCGAAATCATTTCAGACACAACCGCAGTTGCTCCAAAATTGCTAACAAGCTCTCGAAACGGAGCGTCCGTAATGCCTGTCATGGGCGCTAAAAAAACAGGAGTGCCTTGCGGTAAATATTCTTTGAAATCCATTTAAAATTCTATTCTGACATCATAGATAGGGTGAGAGAATAAATTTACAGATGGAGAAGAAGCAAAAAGCCATTTGGCGAAGATAACTTCTTCTTTTTCTGCTATTTCTATAAATGCAGAAATCTCTTTATCATCTTCCGGACTGTTTTTAAAACATCTCTTGAGTTTTAATTCGATGGAGCCAAAAATTTTAGTGGAGTTTAATTTTATGTTTTCTCGATAGACTTTTCCACTAATTTTATCTAATATTTGAACGTTAACATTATCTATTTCTACAGGGTTTGACTCCCAAATTGATGGTTCTTCCATAAAATCCTCGTTTTCTATAATTTCCTTTAAATGACGCCTGGGAGCGGTTTCTTCAACCGTAAAAGCAGACAGGAAATTACTAATCAGAAACAAAAAAAAGAGATGACCCCTAAACGGCGGGCAACTAGTTTTTTTCATTGTCTAGTTCAATATCATCATCAGTATCAAGATCTTCTTCCGGCTCATCGACCAAATCATCGGAACTAACAACGACGGCAATATCGTCGATAACGTCGTCCGTTTTTTCTTGAAAGTTTTTAGTTTTTCTTTTCGATAAATAATCCGGATCGAATACAGAATTACAAAGAGGACATATTATCGGCGATTTATTGAAATCATAGAAACGAGCGCTACAACTTAGGCAATTTCTCTTAATTCCCCAATCATTTCTATCCATAATATTTTTCTCCATCAACTATAAGTAATCATAAGTAGTGATAATATCCATAAGGCTTTTTTAAAGTCAAACGAATATCTTTATATTGTCTCGTTGAATTTGATTTCAACTCTCTGCAATTATTATTCAAAGGTTCTATTTGTTGTTCTCAGTGTATGTACGATCCAGTCATGGCGAGGATAAAATCTTTTATGTTTGCAGTCCAATTATATAGAAGTTGATCCACTATTTCCTCGCTGGAAAGATGCGGTGATATTTTTTGAATTTTACGCATGTCGTCAATGATAATTTGAGCAGCTAAAAGTTGAATTTTTATTACGCAGCGCTCTTTTTCGGAATCTGGAGCGGCTTTTGTTTCCCTATCGATTATTTTAAGCTCCTCCATAAGAGTATCCAAATTATCGTACATATTTCGCTGGTCCAGGTTGATCTCTTTCATAGTTTTATATCAATAACATGATTTTTTTCAGTAAATAAATCTTATTTAATCAACATATTAACGCATCTAGATGCGTTAATATTGTTTATTTTAGACAATGTTGATTTTTTTTGCAATAAGTTTTATAAAATATATTAAGGAGAGAGTGGTGGAGTCTCAAAAAAGAAGTTCGTTACTTAGCAATCGATCCATAGTTCATACTATTGCACAGCTGAAGGGACGCAGATTGCGCATGGCGCGTGCCTTGACAGGATTTTCTCGTCAAGAATTATACGAAAGGATAGGTATAGCTACTTCCACGATAGATACGTGGGAAAGCGGCCGCGTTGAATTGACCGAAAGAAGCGCCGATAGAGTTTGTGAAGCGCTTAAAAAAGTTGGCATACATTGCTCCCGCGAATGGTTGCTTACCGGCGCAGGAAATCCACCACGCATGATGAGGGATGTTGAGAGATCCATTTTCTCTTCTTCCAACGAATCGCATATTAATGTTTATGAGCCAACGGCAAGAGACTCGTCGTTTGAAGCTCCTCTACTTTTAGATGAAGATGTTAGGCGAGAGCTAAGTTTTTTTATTGGTATACATAAAAATGTACTATTCCATATTGTGGAAGAAGATTTTATGAATTCCCGTTATAAAAAAAGCGATTGCGTTGCCGGAGAAATAGAAAACTTGAAAAATCTCGAAGGAAGCGTAATTATCGCGCAATTGGCAGGCGGAAAAACCATACTATGCAAACTGCTGCACAATTTAGATATCAAAAGTGAAGTCTTTTTCGGAAAAAACATATCCAATAAAAATATTAGGATTGAAAAAGCAGCGGAGGTTGTTTGGCATAGAATGTCGAAAAGGAAAAAGTAGGATTTTTTGTTTCTTAGTTCCATTTTACTGCCCGTGTGGTATATAATCTCTTGAATTTGGAGAATGCTATGTCGGATTGTAAATTTACCGCGGAAAATCCTATCGTTAATCGGTATGTAAAATCTTTATATGAAATTTCTGTTTCCTCTGGAATTGAAAAAATTGTGCATAAACAGCTAGAGTTAATAAAAAATTGCATTCTGGCCATAGATGGACACGAGAAATTTTTGAAAAAAATTTTTCTAATAACGGAATTGGGAGAAGCTTTTATTTCTCAACTGAAAGACGGATTGAAATTATCCCCGGAAATCAGCAATTTTCTGAAATTACTATTGAAAAACAAAAGATTGCCGTTAATAATTGATATATGTAACAGATATTTCTCATTCGTCGACGACATCAGGGGGAAAAAAAAGTTTTATATTGCCTATGCCAAGGGTTTTTCAAAATCCGATGAAAAACAACTTGAGGATGATCTTCGCGACGCCTTTGGAGGAGAAATTGAATGCATTAGCAATAAAGATCTGTCGCTCATCGGAGGCATAAAAATACAATTTCGTTCGAAAATTCTTGATTATTCTATTAAATCAAGGTTAGCACAACTGCGTTGCGCCATCATAGGAGGCAATTATGAAAATTAAACCTTCCGAGATCACTTCTGTACTGAAGGAACGCATAAAAAATTTCAATGCTGGTCCGGAATTTATTGAAGTTGGGCGCGTTCTTTCCATTGGAGACGGAGTCGCCAAAGTTTATGGATTGGATGACGTCACTATGGGAGAGAGTGTCGTTTTCGATTCAGGAATGAAAGGCATGGCTCTAAATCTCGGAGAAGATACGGTCGACGTTGTGCTTTTTGGAGAAGATCGTGGAGTTCATGAAGGAATGGAAGTGCGAAGAACTCGCGATATTGTAAAAGTTCCAGTTGGAAAAGGACTGCTCGGCAGAGTGGTAAACGTCTTGGGAGAACCCATCGACGGAAAAGGAATTATCAGAACTGAAGAATTTAGGCAAGTTGATATAAAAGCTCCGGGAATCGTAGAAAGAAAATCCGTAGACGAACCTGTTCAAACCGGGATAAAGGCAATTGACGCTCTCGTCCCCATTGGACGTGGACAAAGAGAGCTGATTATCGGCGATAGGCAAACGGGGAAAACCGCCATAGCGATTGACACCATTCTAAATCAAAAATACGCCTTCGAAAAAAATATAGAAAAGGAAAAGTTGTATTGCATCTACGTGGTGATTGGCCAAAAGAGGTTTTCCGTAGCGCAGGTTGTAAAAACTCTGACGGAAGCTGGCGCGATGGATTACACCACCGTTGTTGCCGCCACTGCATCCGAAGCGGCAACAATGCAGTATCTTGCTCCGTATACTGGGTGTACTATTGGGGAGTATTTTAGGGATAACGGTATGCACGCTTTGATAATTTATGATGATCTTTCCAAACATGCCGTCGCTTACCGTCAGATGTCGTTACTATTGAGGAGACCTCCCGGCCGCGAGGCGTACCCCGGAGACGTATTTTATTTACATTCTAGATTGTTGGAAAGAGCGGCCAAACTAGATGAAACAAGGGGAGGAGGATCGCTAACCGCGCTTCCAATTATTGAAACCCAAGCCGGAGATTTGTCGGCCTATATTCCAACCAATGTTATTTCCATTACGGATGGCCAAATTTTCCTCGAAAATGGATTGTTCTATCAGGGAATTCGTCCGGCCATAAACGTTGGTCAATCGGTAAGTAGAGTTGGATCTGCCGCCCAAAAAAAATGTATGAAACAGGTGGCGGGAAAAATCAAATTGGAGTTGGCTCAGTATCGAGAAATGGCCAGCTTTGCTCAATTTGCATCCGACTTGGACGCTTCGAGCAAGCGATTGATTTCTCGCGGAGACAGGTTAACGGAAATTCTAAAGCAGCCTCAATATTCTCCCATGAACGTCGAAGATCAGGTTATTAGCATCTATCTCGGCGTCAACGGATACCTGGATAGTCTTGAATTACGAGTGATTCGTAAATTCGAAACATACGTTTTAGGTCGCATGAAAAATGAAGAGCCGGAAATACTTTCTGATATCAGAAATAGAGGAGAAGTTACCGATGAAGTCAATGAAAATCTGAAAATTCTAATACCCAAGTATTTGGACGATTTCAAAAAAGATATGGATTCGTAGGTAATTGAATGGCCAACTTAAAAGAGCTCAGAAATAAAATAGGCGTTGTTCAATCAACTCGTAAAGTGACCGCAGCGATGAAATTGGTTGCCGGAGTGAAATTAAAAAAAGCGGAACAAAAAGCGTCGGCATCGAGGGAATACGCCTCTGAACTAGAAGGTATATTGGCCAGAATTCGCACAGAGTACATTGATATAAACTGCGAACTTTTTTCCGGAAGAGAAGAGATCCATACCGAAATGCTAGTGGTATTTGCTTCGGATAAGGGATTGTGCGGTAACTTTAACTACTTAATTAATAGGGAAGTTCTAGATATTATTGCCGCAATTCATTCAAAAAACAGAAAAGTCCATATCATATGTATTGGAGCGAAAGTATTTGATATTTTAAAATATAGGATTCGCGATGATGAATCCATTGAGTTTATGAGTGATTTTTATAAAAACGAAAAACTGTTTGAAAATTCCAACAAGCTTGCGGAAAAAATTATCGCTGACTTCAACTCCAAAAATGTGGATGCAGTTTCCATAGTTTATACGCGGTGTTACTCGGCCATACGGCGTCAAGTGGAGATAAAGCGCATCGTTCCCTTGACATGCGAGCCGAATCCCGACAAAACTGATACCATTTTCGAGCCGGATGTGGAATCAGTTTTAGGAATGGTGGCGCCATATAACGTGGCCATTCAGCTTTATCAAACTG
>JAISQI010000014.1 GCA_031274295.1 Holosporaceae bacterium | reverse complement strand
TACTTCTGTGCTACAAATAGTAAGTGTTTCAAATCTTTAAATCGGCCAATTTTGCTATTTTATATAAAGGATTGCGAGTGTTTCGGTAAGTTGTTTGCGTTTCTTCACGGAAATCATTGCAATGAGTTGGGGAAATCACTGCAATGAGTTCAAAAAGTCATTGCAATGATTTCCCAACATCATTGCAATGATTTCCCGAGAACATGGCAATGAAATTTTAATGAGATTGAAGAGTAATTAAATTTTCGTCAAAATAACATTCGTTAGGAATCGAAGATCGGCCTTAGCCAATTGCGGATAGCCAATTAGGAGTAAAAAACGATCCCTTACTGGAATATCAGTTTAACACAATAAGATTGAATATGCAATCAAAACGACACGAAATTCGGCATTAACCATTAAACATCAATCATTAACCATTAAAATGAACGCCAAAGCGTTTTTTCTCAACCCTCAAATTCCGGCGTTCTTTGCGGCTTCCGGAGGATTTGGCGAAAAATAACGGCTTTTTTGAAGGGAAAAAAATGACAATTTGCTATAAGTGTCATTTTGCTATGACCTTCGACATGCGAGTTCACCTGCGGTAGGTGCAAGACCTTCGCTGCCCAACGTAGCTGGGAGAGTTTGCAGGTGGAAGAGCCGTTGGGGGCAATTGAGATGAAGGTAAAGGTAGCGATAAAGGAGTTCTGTATGAAGGACTTCCATAATCGCGATGGAGGTAAGTCACACGTAGCTGTGCCTTGCAACGGTAGTCTGTGAGACGCTGATACAAAAAAATCCTGCCATTTAACAACTTTTCAATCTATATTCAAGTACATTTGTACGATAATTTATTATAAATGAAAGGAAATGTTTATGAAAACGAATGCTCTTTCTGTTGCAAATTATTTAGTAGAATGTGCCATAAACGAAAACGTTGAAATTCATCTTCTTGGCCTAATAAAAAGGGTATATATAGTACACGGATTTTCTTTAGCAATTTATGACAAACCTGCAATCGACAGTCGCTTCGACCGTGTTGAGGCGTGGAAATATGGTCCCGTAATACCCTCAGTATATCATTCGTTCAAACACTATAGAGATAATCCAATAGTGGAGACCGTTGAAATTATTGAGGAATATAATGGAGACAAACCTAAATTTGCTACGCCGGAATTGCACGATGAGCAGATTAAGAGAGTTTGCGACATGGTACGAAAGAGATATCGGAATCTAAATGACAACGACATTGTAAAACTAACTCACATGTCTGGAACGCCCTGGGGGGATGTGCTATAGAGTAGGGGAAAACAATCTAATCCCCGACGAATTGACCAAGCGATATTATGCTAAAATAATAGAGGTAACAACATCTAATCCATATCATAATGACTCGCACCAACAATCATGATAAGAAATTATGGGAACGTTTGGAGGAAGATGAAAATGATATTCTTGAAAAAGAAAAATCTGCTACCGATGCTTTTGAGAAAGAAGAGTTAAGAAGTCAAAGAATTTCTAATGATAGCCGGGAGCAAGACCGCTTGCTGAGAGATTACCCTTTTAACAACAGCATCGGCAAATGTTATCGGTATCTTCGCGATAGTTGTTCGCTATTTATTTAATATCCCCCCTGAAAGTAAAAACAGGAAAGGAAATTAGTGTAGAAGCTTGAAATCTGCTTACTTTGTTCTCTCAAATAACAAATAACATTATGAATACTACTGACAACAACAACAAACAGGAGGCGGGTAAAAATATGCTGCTGGGGGCGATTGCCGGGGATATGATTGGCTCGGTTTATGAGTTTCATGGGGAGAAAAAGATGGATTTTCCGCTGTTTAGCGAAGAGAGCCGGTTTACGGACGATACGGTGCTTAGCATTGCGACTATGGCTTGTTTGCTGGATGGAAAAAGAGCGTATGCTTTTTACTATCGAATCTATGCCAGAGCGTATCCCCATAGCGGATTTGGAGGGATGTTTGTCAAATGGATGTATGCGGCTCATCCCATGCCTTATGAGAGTTGGGGAAACGGCTCCGGCATGCGCGTTAGCCCCATCGGTTGGTTCTTTCCGAGCTTGGAAGAAACGCTGGAAGAAGCAAAATATAGCGCCCTGGTTACGCATAATCACCCGGAGGGAATAAAAGGAGCACAAGCCATTGCTGCGGCTGTTTTCTTGGCCAGAACGGGGAAAAGTAAAGCAGAAATAAAAGCATATATTGAAACTCAATTTGGCTATGATTTAAACAGAACATGTGAGGAGATAAGACCGAATTATTCCTTCGACGTTTCCTGCCAAGGCTCGGTACCGGAAGCCATTATTGCCTTTTTAGACAGTTCGGATTATGAGCATGCCATACGACTTGCCGTCTCATTGGGCGGCGATAGCGATACAATTGCCGCCATGACGGGAGGAATAGCCGAAGCCTTTTATGGCGAAATCCCGCAGAACATAAAAAAAGAAGTCTGGAAAAGATTACCAAAAGAATTAAAAGTAATCATCCATGACTTTTCTTGCTCTATATAAAAGCGATTGTTCGCAAAGAACTTTAGTATTTAAATCACATCAATGCCATATTTTGACATCCTACCGACTTAACTTTGCTGCATAAACTAAACAAAGTTATCACAATTAAAAACAAATGGAATCATGAGAAATAGAGTTATGAAACTTATGGCACGTGAGAATCTGACGGTGGATCAATTTGTAGAAAAAACAGGAATTTCACGCTCGGCTATGAATCACATTATCGCCGGTCGAAACAATCCAACATTAGATATGGTAACCAAAATAATAGATGCTCTATCACTTTCTAAAACAGAAATTGATGAGTTACTTTTTGGAACAAAAGAAAAATCTACCGGGGGAGAAATCTGAGATTAATGACGCTGAATAGCGTTTGGAATGTTTTCTGCAATCTCCCATTGCCCCAAACCGGGCTTCCAGAGATAGGTTTCTTTTGTAACTTTTTTCTCGGAAATTTTCACTCCATGAGTACTACTGATTATCAAACTTTTTAGTTCATAAGAATCGTCAACTACTTTGATATAACCTGTGAAATTCTGATTGGCTCAACAATGGAGAAGTTCTTGGCTTTAATCGTTTCAGAACCTTTACCACAGCCTGTAAAAATGAGTAGGCATACAGACATAAATAAAAATATTTTTTTCATAAACACAGAGCCGTTTTTTCTTCCGGCCCCAAAGAAGAGTATTAGTGTAAGTGGGAAAAGTGTGAGGCTATCGTCTTAATCTATTGAACAAGGCGCTGATAAACTTCCAAAATAAAATAAGAACAGTCCATACCTGCACAAGCGGAGAACTGTTCGCTTATTCCCGTTCTAAAACTCCCGCCACCTTTTTAAAAACGATTAGTTACCTTTTGGGGTGGTTGCATGGACATGACTTTTAATCGTATTTAATGTTCATATTATTCATTTCCGGTGATGGAAACTATTTTAACCGGGCCAAGCAATCCGGAGGGTTTTAACGGAGAATCGGCTTCGTAAAACGGA
>JAISQI010000066.1 GCA_031274295.1 Holosporaceae bacterium | reverse complement strand
ATTGCAAGATTGATCCGAAAAACCAAATGCTACTCTAAATCACTACATATGCTCATCGCTTCTCTCAATCTCTTCATTTTCCGGGATATATTAAAAACTATATTAAATTAGTAATCCCTGCTTGTAATGCTGTAGCGGATTCCTTATAAAGATACGTTAAGATATGCTTTAATGAGTAGTGTTTACAGTTATGATGCTTTCCATGATTTGGGATAAGAGGTAATTAATGACAAGGACTTTTTTTTGTTCCAATTTTATGAGGGATAAATTTCAAAGAGATGTACGGAAAAATTACCAAAAAGAACGAGATTTACTCATTGAGCGAGTTGATAAAGGGATAGTTCATCCATTGGAATTATCAGAAACAGGGGAAGCAGAAAATAAAGCATTTGGAGGAGTAACGGACTCGCAGTTTAATTTTATTGAATTATCTTTAGATAAACGTAGTATTGGAGATGGTAATGTACCAGTCGCAGATTGGTACGTAGGAGCGAATCCAAAAAATTTCGACAGAAAGATCAAATTCATTGATGAAGAGGTCGTATTTATAGGTCCGATCAAAAGACACTTTGCTCACTTTTATTTGGAGACACTTAGCAGATGTTGGTTTTTTTTAGATAAAAATAACCTTAAATATAAAATAGCTTTTCTTTCATCTGAATTGGATACGCCTAGATTTGACCTTGTCCATGATATCTTTAAATGTCTTGGCATAACGCCTGATTACCTAATAGAAGTAAAAGAGCCCACGCAGTTTAAAACAGTTATAATTCCAGAACAGTCTTATGAACTTAATATGAGTTTTCATATGCAATACAAAAAATTGATCGATGAAGTAAAATTAAAAATAAAACCGATGAATTATAAGAAAGTATATTTTGCAAAATTACCGGAGCGAAGCATAGGAGAAGATGAGGTAATAGACCTTTTCGAAAGCAATGGGTATAAAGTGTTTACTCCAGAATACTTGAGCGCTGAAGATATGATTGCTATTCTAAAGGGCTGTGAGGAATTTGTTGCTTCATCCGGCTCTAATGCGTATAACGCTCTTTTTTTAAATGATGAAGCGAAATTAACAGTGCTGAATCGATCAGAGCATGTTCATCCAACTCAGACTATGATAGATGAAATGAGGAATTTTGATACGACATATGTTGATTGTTTTACAGATATCCTTCCAGTCTCTTGGGATTGTGGGCCATTTATGTTTCTGTATACTAAACACCTGGAGGAATATTTAAAATCAAAAAGTATGAAATATAAAATATCAAAATTTGAAGATGATAAATCCTATCAACAGAAATATCTTTTTTTCATATGTAAATGGTGCGATTTTTATAGTAATCCAATTTATTGTCGTCTTCTTGGGCTTAACAAAAGGAAATTCGCTGAGCACATCTTTGAATTCTGGAGAAAATTGCCTTTTAAGGTAGAAGATTTTAATGAATTGAGTACGTGTAAAAAACTCTCCTTATTAGAACGGATTTTTTCTATTAAGAATGGCAGTAATCACAAGATACTAAGGATTTTCGGAATAAAAATTAGTTTTAGGAAAAAAAATATTAAGCGGAGAAAAAATGCATAACGAAATAGATGTATGCAGAGTGTGTAAAAGTGGGAATTTGGTGACAGTTATTTCTCTTGGAGATCAGTATCTAACTGGGGTTTTTCTAAAATCAACGGATGTTTGTCCATCCCACGGGCCGATAGATGTGTTTTTTTGTAAAAATTGCGGATTATTGCAATTAAAACAATCGTATTCTTTGGATGAGATGTACGGAGAAAATTATGGATATCGTTCCGGATTAAATATCTCTATGGTAAGGCATCTTCAGCAAAAAATTAGCAATTTGGAAGAATTTATAAAGCCAACCGATACGGATTTGGTAATTGACATTGGTAGTAATGATGCAACTTCACTAAAGGCATACAAGAGTAACTGTATTAAGGTTGGAATTGATCCAACTGGCACTAAGTTTAAGGGGTTCTATACGGATAATATCCACCTGATTCCAGATTTTTTCGATGCTGGAAGATTTTTAGACCAATTTAAATGGAAAAAGGCGAAAATAATAACGTCGATTGCAATGTTTTATGATTTAGAGGATCCATCTATATTTGTGAAAGATATCGAGAAATGCCTCGATGATGAAGGTGTATGGCACTTTGAACAGAGTTACATGCCTCTCATGTTGCAGACCAACGCCTATGATACCATCTGCCATGAACATCTTGAATTTTACTCGTTAAATGTGGTAATGAATCTCCTGGAGAAAAACAATATGAGAATAGTCGACGTAGTTACAAACAACATAAATGGCGGGAGTTTTGCGATTACGGCCTGCAAGAAAAATGCGTCTTATGGATCAAATTTTTCCGCTGTCTGTAATCTACTGGACTTAGAAAGAAAAATGAAAATTAATGAATTAAAAACATATGAAGATTTTGGAAATAGAATGGTTAGACATCGGGAAAGTTTATTGAATCTCATCAATTCTATATTAAAAAAAGGTCAAAGAATTATCGGCTACGGCGCCAGTACAAAAGGCAATGTTCTGCTTCAATTTTGTGGTCTTAGCGTAGAGCAAATTCCGTACATAGCAGAAGTTAATCCTGATAAATTTGGTAGTTTTACTCCAGGTACGAATATTCCAATAATTTCTGAAGAAGAAGCGAAAGCTATGGATCCGGACTATTTTTTCGTCCTTCCCTGGCATTTCAAAAATAACATTTTAGAAAGAGAGCGCAAATTTCGCGAAAACGGAGGAAAATTCATATTTCCATTGCCGGAGATAGAAATAGTGTAAATAAATGATGTATTATGAAATTTTTAAAAAAACTTATTGCAAACAGTAAAAGGGTGCAAAAATTGTACTGGCGGTATAGTTTCTTGCCAAGAAAAGATTTAATTGATCCTCATGGGGAAAATATAGCTAGCTTTGTGCGAAGTGAATTTTTTCAGCATTTTTGCAGAAAATATACTAATCACAACAGCAAATCTACAGTATCCATAAATGACATAGCGGAAAAACTTGATAAAATTTGTATGTATGAAAAAGCAAGAACTCTTATGCGTGATGGTATTTATAGCATACAACATAATGACGATATTATTAGATTTTATCTCCCCAATGCATTTACTGATGTTGTTCAGGGCCGAATATTTTCTACAGACAAGTTTTTTGAATATCATGAATTGACGACAATTCAAAAATATATAAATAAAGATAGTATTGTTGTTGATGCTGGAGCTAATATAGGTAATCATACGGTGTTTTTTGCGAAAATATGTAAAGCAAAAGAAGTATATTGTTTTGAGCCGCTAAAAAGATCATATGATATATTGGAAAAAAATATTGAGTTGAATGATGTTAAAAATGTAAAGAAGTTTAATTTTGCATTGGGGGAACACAAGGGAAAAGCAAAAATTGCGTATTTTGACATTGGTGGTATAGGAAGCACGCAATTTAGAGAAGATGAAGACGGAAATTTTGACGTTGTAACTTTAGATTCTCTTAATTTAAAACAAGTGGATTTTTGTAAAATAGATGTGGAAGGAGCCCAATACTCGGTATTAAAGGGAGCAAAAAAGACATTAGAAAAATTTAGGCCTATGATTTGGATTGAGTTGCTGGATGAGGCGAGTAACTCAGTGGGATATGATAAAGAAAAAGAATTAATGTTGCCACAACGTTTTCTTAATGGTATGGGTTACGTTCTTTTTCAAAAAATCACTCCAATCGATTATTTATATATACATAAAGATCAAATAAAAGATTTTTCTGGTTTGTCGCAAAATTAGTAATTTTATAATTATGGAGGAAAAAATGATAAAAAAACCCCTACAAATGTTTATCTCGAAAATATTCAAACGTTTTACCCGATTGTTTGGATATGACGTTATTCCTATAGCTAAACCAGAAA
>JAISQI010000006.1 GCA_031274295.1 Holosporaceae bacterium | reverse complement strand
AATATTGGGAGAAAGCTTGCTTCAACGCTAATATTGCCGATTCATTTCCAATGCTCTTCTGTATGCTTTCGAAATTTCCAATTGGTTCCAGTCCGATAAGTATGTAATTCTGCATTCCGGGAAAAAACTTTAATGCGTACGCTATGTCCGGACCTCCAAATGGATAAAACAGCGTCTCTGAATTTTTAAGGTGAGGTACTATGTTAGTATTACTCCAGTCTTCTATTTTTGATAAACTAACTTCGCTGAGATTTTTCCATTCTGCGCCTATAAATCGCGCATAGTCTATATAAATTGAGTTATCCCGCCGAGCATCTGGTATGTAGAGTCCCGCCAACTGTTGGGCGACTTCATTATAAATATTAGACGAAGATTCACGTGGCGGATCAAATTGGATAACGCTTGCACTTGAATTTTCAAATATATTCCGATCATTATTTATGGCATCCGGCATGCCTGAAGCAGAATTAGCTAGCTGCTGCTCTTCCAATGGAAAAATACCTTTTTCATAGATATTCATTCCGGATTGCACAGCTGTATTGCCATCAATTTCTAAACATGAAAAAGTCAAAACCAAAAGGTAAATAGAAATTCTAAGCTTCTTCATAAAATCTCCACCACAGTTGCTATATATGCCAGCGGAAAGAGATTATAAAATACTTCATCCTTTTGCAATCTGAAATCTTTTCTTGAGGGAGAGACGAAAAACCTATATCTTTTAGAGATAAAGAAATGGAGTATATTAATGTTTTCATATTTGCGAGGATTGATTTCTTCGGACATCGGTATTGATCTTGGTACCGCTAATACCTTGGTATATGTGAAAGGAAGGGGAGTTATCCTAGATGAACCGTCCGTCGTGGCTCTGGCCGACGATGGCGGAAAGAAACGAGTTCTGGCAGTCGGAGAGGAAGCCAAACTCATGGTCGGAAGGACTCCCGGTAATATAACGGCCATACGTCCATTAAAAGACGGAGTAATTGCCGACTTTGACGTTGCTGAAGAAATGATAAAATACTTCATTCGTAAAGTTCACAACAGAAAAAGTTTTGTAAGTCCACAGATAGTTATTTGCATTCCCAGAGGAGCTACGGCCGTCGAGAGAAGGGCCATCCAAGAATCGGCTGAGGGAGCTGGAGCTCGAAGAGTATTTCTCATCGAAGAACCGATGGCGGCGGCAATAGGAGCGGGTCTTCCCGTAACTGAACCTACCGGATCAATGATTGTGGATATAGGAGGAGGTACGACGGAGGTGGCGGTGTTGTCTCTCGGTGGCATTGTATATGGAAATTCCGTAAGAGTCGGAGGAGATAAAATGGACGAAGCCATCGTCAATTATATAAGAAAAAACCATAATCTGTTAGTTGGAGATACCACAGCGGAAAAAATTAAAAAAGAAATAGGAGCAGCTATTCCGGTTAAATCAGGTTCCGGACGTTCTGTACCGATTAAAGGAAGAGATCTCATTTTAGGAGTTCCTAAGGAAATACAAATAACTGAAAATCAAATCGTTGAAAGCCTAAGCGAACCGATTGCCGCCGTGGTTGAAGCCGTGAAATTCGCCCTTGAAAATACTCCTCCCGAACTGTCGGCGGACATTGTCGATAAAGGAATTATTATGACGGGCGGCGGTTCATTATTGAATGGATTGGACGAGTTGCTCCGAAGAGAAACCGGTCTCCCCGTTTCCGTTGCAGAGGATGCTCTATTATGCGTGGCAATTGGTACGGGGAAAACTTTAGAAGAATTGGATACGATGAAAAAAGTTTTGCTCAGAGCCTATTAAGGAATTGGGTATAAATGCGCAAAAAGATAGTAGAAGGAAGAAATTCTTTTCCTATTTTTAGACGCTTCAGAAAAAGAAAAATCCTATTGAATATTGTGTTTTACTGTGGAATTATCGCTCTTTTTCATACGGCAGCCGGCAATTATTTCACAGGAAAATGTAGATTTTTGATAAATTCAGCGAACGTCGTCATGGGACGCTGGGGGGATAAACTGGAGAAAATTATCTTGAATTTCTGTCACTTTATGTCGCACGACGTTGAAAGCCAATTGATGAATCTATATAACGAGAATATTAAATTGCAAGAAACAATTGCAAATTTAAAGAACTTACAACTAGAAAATGAACAACTAAAAAAATTGCTCCTTCTAAAAGAATCAACTCATTTTTCCACCATTACGGCAAAGGTGATTAATATTTTTTCCAACGATTTCACTCAATTATGCGTATTAAATGTCGGCCAAGCGGATGGAGTATCCGAAGGCGATGCCGTGAAAAATTCAGAAGGATTAATTGGCAGAATTACAGAAATCAATGACACCTGGAGCTACGCTTTGCTAATTACTGACATGAACTCCAGTATTCCCATAAAAATAGGAGAGCTTGCGGTTAACGCTATAATGACTGGGGGAAACTCTAATAAAATTCTAATATCTCGTATCCATGAGGACATCCCTCTAAAAGAAGGAGACCTAGTAAAAACGTCCGGATACGGAATATGCGAAGACATCCCCGTTGGAAAAATAATAAAAAATAATAAAAAATTCTTGGTGCAACCATTCGTCGACTTCAATTCATTAAAATATGTGATAATTGTAAAGAAAAAAGTAGATGTATAGTTTAGAAAAAACATCTTTTCAATGTCTAATATTTATTTCTTTTGCGCTCGTCTCAATAATTTCGGTTAATTTGGCCAATGGATTAATATATTGCGCGATTTTTATCCCCAATGTCTTCAGAAAAATACATAACGCAACCATATTTTTTATTTCTTTATTCCTGGATATATATTCGTTTTCTTTTGTCGGCATAACGTTTGCTTCGGTAGTAATTTTCTACATGCTTTCAAGTAAGATTACTTCTACTCTTCAGAACTTCACGGTTAATGTTGGATATTTTTTCGTGTTTTTATGTTTTTGCAAAATAATCGCATTTGTATTGATAAATTCGATGGGATACACCTTTGATATGTCTGCGCATTCCATGCAAATACTGTTTGCGCTGCTGACCTATACGATTCATTATTTTTGCGAACTCCTAATGAAGTGAGAAACCGTTATGTTTGATAGTAACGATCCAAAAAACAGCATAAAACTAAGAGCAAAAACCGTTTTTTATGCCATTTTGATACTAAATTTAATATTGATTATCAGTCTATATCGATTGCAAATAAATAATGCTGAGAAATATGTATTACTTTCCAATAGGAATAGAATAAGACTATCGCCGATATTGCCCAAACGCGGTCATATCATGACTTCTGACGGCAAAATAATCGCCGGCAACATCTGTAGATATAAGTTAATAATGGATCGCTGCAGCGATCAAATTTTCCAGAAAAACATGAATATTTTGGAGCAGTTTATCAATTTTTCCAACGAGGACATCGTCAGCATCCTAGATCAAAGAAAAAGGAAACTTCCCGCCGTTGTTATTAAAGATGGATTGTCCTGGAACGAATATTCCAGATTATCCATGATTCTATTTAAATTAAAAAATGTATCTTTGGAAAACATATACGTTCGAAATTACACAATGCCCCTCGAATTCGGCCATATTGTCGGACACACATCCAAAAACAGTGATTCCATTCCCATTCTCGTTGGAAAAATAGGGATTGAATCCTCTTTAAATGACCAATTGATCGGAGAAATTGGAAATATACAAACTGAGGTCAATGCGGTCGGTCAAAAGGTAAGGATTCTCGACTCCCGAGACCCCATTGAAGGAAAGGATGTCATTCTAACTATTGACACCCAAATTCAAAAGTATGTTTATGATCTCTTATCTGCTGAAAAAGCAGGAGCCTGCGTTGTTCTAGACATATCCAACGGCGAAGTTTTGGCGATGGTATCTGTGCCGACATTTAATCCAAATGTAATCTCCGGCAAAATGACTAACTCCCAATGGCGTTCCATTACGGGTGATCCACTGTTTCCATTAATGAATCGCGCCGTCAGTTGCTCGTACCCGCCGGGATCGATTTTCAAGATAATAGTGGCCTTTGCCGCACTGAGCGAAGGGGTTGTATCCGCCAAAGATAAAATCCTATGTACGGGAGGTATAAAAATGGACGATCGGGTGTTCCACTGCTGGAATAGAGCTGGACACGGCAGAGTGGATCTTTATGACGCCCTAAAATTTTCCTGTGACTGTTACTTTTTCGAAATTGCCAAAAAACTAGGAATAGACGCCATCGTAGAATATGCGAAAAAATTCGGATTCGGCAGTAAAACTGGCATAGAATTACCCAGCGAAAATGTCGGTTTGCTTCCGACCAAAAGATGGAAATTTCTCCGCTACGGAACTTCCTGGAAATCCTATGAAACCATGATTGCCGGCATAGGTCAGGGAGCTTTGTTGGCAACGCCAATGCAGCTGGCCGTCATGTTGGGAAAACTCTATACCGAAGATTACAATTTTTCGCCAACCCTAATTAAGAGCGCAAAAAAAAATCAAGTTACCAATCCCATCCATCGAGAGCATTTGGACATAATAAAAAATGCATTATATCAAGTTTGCATTTTCGGCACTGCGTCTGGATCATGCAGAACAGACTACGGCATTTCCGGAAAAACTGGCTCTTCGCAGGTGAGGAGAATAAAACCCCAGGAAGTGGGATTAAATCAGAAGTCTATTCCGTGGGCGTCACGGGATCACGCTTTTTTTGTGGGATGCGCCCCCTATAAAAATCCCAGATACGTGGTTGCTGTTTTGGTGGAACATGGCGGCGGAGGCGCAGCGGTGGCGGCTCCCATTGCCAGAAAAATATTTGATAGGTTAATGAAAAAATGAAACTACGCCAGCATTTTCTAAATGAGTTTAAGATCCTATGGATAATACTGTTTTTTCTATTGCTAATAAGCTTTTTGGGACAGTACAGCGCCTTCAGCGGCACGTTAGACGGTCAAGTGCAGAAACACTTGATAAGAATGATTGTAGGTATTGCGGTCATGTGGTGCGCCTACATCGTCGATTTTAAAATTTGGAGCAATCTAGCCTACGCATTCTACGCTTTTTCTCTTATTTCTTTAATGATTGTGGATCTGTTAGGAACCGTAAAACTTGGAGCGCAACGATGGATAGATTTATATTTTTTTACGTTTCAGCCATCTGAATTGATGAAGCTGGCTTTAATTCTGGCGCTGGCCAGGTATTATTCGATGCTGTCCGCACTTGAAACAGTAGATCTCAAATGTCACATATCACCTATTTTTTTCACGCTGCTTCCGGTCATTTGGATAGCCAAACAGCCAGATTTAGGAACTGCCGGCTTGCTATTGGGCACCGGATTTGTGATGATATTTCTGACAGGATTTCCGCAAAAAATCTTTACCATAGTCATAATTTCGCTTATGGGGCTATGTCCTTTGGGATGGTTTTTCCTGCACGATTATCAAAAAAATAGAATATTGACTTTTCTCGCCCCAGACAGGGATCCGCTGGGGGCGGGATATAATATTTTGCAGTCAAAAATCGCCATTGGATCTGGGCACGTGTGGGGTCGAGGCTTTTTACAGGGAACCCAGAGTAAATTAAATTTTCTTCCGGAAAAAAACACGGATTTTATTTTCACAACAATAGCTGAAGAATCAGGATTCTTCGGCTCTCTTCTGGTACTCTGCCTATTTTTAGCCCTCTGCGGCTATTTTTTCTGGGCAGCCTCAGAAACCCGAACTAAGTTTTCAAAATTAATATGCTACGGATTAGGAACACTGATATTTCTGCATGTTTTTGTGAACATAGCAATGGTAATCGGGCTTCTTCCGATCGTTGGTATTCCGCTGCCATTTTTATCCTACGGAGGAAGTTCCATGATTACATTCATGATCAGCTGCGGGCTTGTAATGTCCGCCGTCGGACAGAAAAAGCGCTAGATGTCCGGAGTTTTGTTTCAAAGATCACAACAAAAAACGTTCGCATTCTTAATATATAGGCAAAATGAAACAATCGTCGCCTTTAATCACGCTCGATGAAGCACCGACTTTTATTCTTTGGGGAGTACAGTTATCTTCTCGGTTTCCAAAAGAATTTTAGCCAGAGCACCGTTGCCCGGAAACATAATAAGTCCGCCTTTTAAAACCACAATCCCCATCGGAAGCGGAAGACCGTCCACTGTATCCAAAGCCTTTCCTTTCTGTAGGGCCTGATTCAGCTTATCTTTCCATTTGGAGTGCAAAACTGGCACAGTCAAAAGATGAGTGATATTGCTCGAATTTCTTACGACCTTACAGAGCATCGCTCCGACAGCGAATTGCGTTGTCACGATAATCGCCATAACTAATGTTTTAAATGTTTTCACTTTTTTCTCCCTTCCAGAGGAAAGTTTAGCCTGATTTTTTAATACCTGCAAATGCTGCTCGAATATTCTTAAATTTCACTATTATTACGAGATATAATTTGAAAAAATTAAAGGAAATTTCATTAACAAAATCAATGTAGTTATAGGAGAAATTGCGAAATAGCCCTTCCGCAAAATTTTTACGCTCTTGATTGCCTTCATAACATATATTTTGTTTCAAGTGGCGAGACGTATTTATACCGAAGATGTTGGATTTTTTGTAAAAAATTGAATGAATTTTGCTTGTATTTTAAAAATAACCTTTTGTTAATTAATTCATGATACGCTTAGCGTCTATAAAATAATTAAGGAGAAAAAGAATGAAAAAAGTACTTTTTGGGGCAATTAGCATGTTGCTCATTGACTCGGATAATGCATTCGGAAACTCCAAAGACGCTAATGTCCATGCAAAACTCAATTTGATCTCAGAGGAGAAATTCGATTTGACCTCAAAGATCGCCGCGCAGGGAAATGCTGCAATTCAGTTCGAGCGCGCATATGCACATTATAACGGAAAAGACGCTAACGGAAAAGACGTTAAAAAAGACTTTAAAAAAGCATTCAAGCTGTTCTCAGAGGCCGCTGAGCTTGGAAATGTTGCGGCTCTGCTCGAGCTCGGATACATGTATCATCGCGGAGAAGGCGTTGCAAAGGATCCTAAAAAAGCATCAGAGTTGTATTCAAAAGCCTTCGAGCGGTACTCAAAAGCCGCCGAGCAGGGAGATGCTGTGGCTCTGTTCAAGCTTGGATCTATGTACTTTTACGGAAAAGGCGTTCCCGGGAGCCATATAAAAGCAATCGAGTTGTACTCAAAAGCTGCCGAGCTGGGAAATACTGATGCTATGTGCAGTCTTGGAACTATACATTTTGATAATTTTGTCCTTGAAAAAGCCCTCAAGTGGCTTTTAATGGCTGCCGAGAAGGGAAATATTAGCGCCATGAATAAGCTCGGATTTATATTTTACGACGCAGGAGGTCCGAAAAATTATGGCCATGCATTCAAATGGTATTTAAAAGCCGCCGAGCTAGGAAATCTTGACGCTATGTTCAAGGTCGGAATTATGCATGATAGGGGAGAAGGCGTTAAGAAAGACTGTAAAAAAGCAATCGAGTGGTTCTCAAAGGCTGCTACGCAGGGACATGTTGACTCTCAGCTCGAGCTCGGAGATAAGTATTATGATGGAGAATGCGTTGCGAAGAACCTTAAAAAAGCAATCGAGTTATATTCAAAAGCCGCCGAACTGGGAAATGATAAGGCTCGGATAAGACTCGAAAGACTGCCCTGAAGAATGAAGAGAATCCGTCATACTGATACTCAGATGATTCATATATTTAAAAAAGACACGTCCCCCTTTGATCTCCTCCTCGTTATAAATGGCTAGGAAGAGGTCTCAAGGGTTTTTTCGTAAGCGATGCGAGCGGCGTTGATATTTTTTTCCGCAATGGAGCCGGAAAATTTTGTTTTTATGGCTTCGATTACGGAATCTATTTTTATAACGCCCGTTAGGGCGGCAAAACTTCCCAGTAAAACGGCGTTGGGAATTGGTCTGCCTATGTGTTCCATAGCAATTCCCGTGGCGTCTATGCATTTTATGTTGATGTTGGGCGAATCGTCATGAATCATGGAAGATGAATTGACTAAAACAAAACCATTCTCAACTACTCCCCGCAAAGCATTGGATGGCTCTATCACCGTTCTGTCCTGAATTATGACCGCATTTGGCTCGAGAACTGGTTCCCGCAGTCGGATTTCTTTGTCGGAAATTCTGCAAAATGCCGTAACGGGAGCTCCCATTCTTTCCGATCCAAAACTGGGAAATGCCTGAGAGTATTTCTTCTCCAAAAAGGCAGCGACAGACAACATTTCAGCCGCCGTAACAACTCCTTGTCCGCCTCTACCATGAATTCTTACTTGAAACATCAAACCTCCTCAATCAAAAACTACAGAACGTTGGGCAGTGTCACTTTAATACTATGCAATGATACATAAGCGCAAGAACTTAAACTAGCTTCCCGGAGGATTATGCTTTCTAAGTTTTCGACGCCCGTTAGTCATTCGGATTGTAAAATATTTTCTTTCCGCAGCCAACGCTTTTTGTTAGGATGCTCCAAATGCGGAATTCAGAAGCGTAAATATTTCTGAGGAGTATAGAATCATTATGAAAAAAGTAATACTCACGGGCGATAGACCTACGGGAAACCTTCATCTGGGACATTTGGTTGGTTCATTACAAAGTAGAGTGGAGCTGCAACTTTCCCATGAACAATATATAATGGTTGCAGACGTTCAGGCTCTCACCGATTACTTCGGAAACCCAGAAAAAGTCATGGCTAGTATTCTGGAGGTTGTCGCAGATTATATCGCCGTTGGAATAGATCCGACATTGACGACAATATTCATTCAATCGCAAATTCCAGCACTGACAGAATTAACTACCTATTATATGAATATGGTCTCCATATCCCGACTGGAAAGAAATCCAACGGTAAAGGCAGAAATAGCGCAAAAGGAATTCGGCGAGTCCGTTCCGACAGGCTTCTTTTGCTATCCCATAAGTCAGGCGGCAGACATTACGGCATTCAAAACGGAGTTGGTGCCCGTCGGAGAAGATCAACTACCGATGATAGAGTTGTCCAACGAAATTGTTCGCAAATTTAATAGATTGTACAATACCAATTGTCTGAAGGAATCGAAAGCTCATTTGAGCAAAGTCGGACGTCTGGTTGGCATCGATGGCAAGGCAAAAGCTAGTAAATCCTTAAATAATGCCATTTTCCTCAGCGACTCTGCGGAATTGATCAAGCAAAAAGTATATTCCATGTTCACCGATCCCGGACATATAAATGTGTCCGACCCGGGAAAAATCGAAGGAAACGTCGTGTTCACATACCTTGACGCTTTTTGCAAAGAAAAAGATGAAATTGCTTCCCTGAAAAACCAATATACAAAAGGAGGTCTCGGCGATACGACGTTGAAATCACTCCTAAATGACATTCTGCAAAAATTATTACGTCCCATACGCGAAAAAAGAGAATCCATATCCTCCCAAGAACTGATGGAAATATGCTTTTCCGGCACCCAAAAGGCCAGAAGTGTTGCTCAGAAAACACTCGTTGAGGTGAAAGATGCAATGGGTATTAATTTTTTTGATAAAAAATCTTGTTGTTCCAGTTTTTTTTAAAAAAAGCTATTGCTTTTTAAAATAAAACAATTCAGACTCCAAAATTGTAGAAATGTTGGAGTGTGTTATGAATAAATCAGAGTTAGTTGATGCGATATCAAAAAGTAGTGGCTTGACCAAGTCAGATTCCGAAAAGGCCATTAATTCCTTAATAACAAGCGTAGAAGGAGCTCTTAAAAAAGGCGACGACGTTACGTTAGTTGGTTTCGGAAGTTTTTCAGTAAAGAAAACTGCCGGAAGAAGCGGAAGAAATTTCAAGACCGGCGCGACTATTAATATTCCGCCGAGGAAGTCCGTTCGCTTTAAACCAGGAAAGAATCTGAAAGATTCTGTAAATTAATAAATCAAGATTTCCAAAAAGCAGCGGTTATTTCCAATGATCGCTGTTTTTTTATATGTAAAGAATCAGTTTGTCGCATAAGGTGAGCAACCCATGAGAAAATTAATAAAAATCATATTTCCCGCCGTTTTTATTTCTGCAGCGCCATCATTTGCAGATTCCGAAACGTTAAATTCAAAGGACAAAACGTCCGATGAGTTCTTGGAGCTGGCAGAACCCCAGAAGAATATAAGCGGCGCTTACTATGGGCTGGGTGTTACCATGTCTCAAATATCTCATCGGGTAAAAGCGATAAAAAATAACGTAGATGAAACGAATTTCAAAAAATCCAACAGCCAATTTGATATTTCAGTGATAGGCGGATTCGGGGCGGCTTTCTATAAAAAATATTACGCCGGCATAGAGATGGAATTGTTCCAGAGATTCTCAGGAAAAACCAAGTATAAAGGAGAGGTCGGCATCGCCCATTCCTCGGCTCTTGGCTTAAATATGGACGTAAGATTTGGATATCTCTTTCCAGAACATGGATACCTGGTCTATACCACCGTTGGATTTGCGAGAGTTATCGGAAAAGTTGCCTTTAAAGATACCGTGCAACGCAGAGCAAAGGATCCGGAAGGAACGTTCGGGTCTTTCTATCCTACGTTTGGAGCAGGTGTTGAACATAAGATTAATCATCTTTGGAACGTGAGAGGAGATTTCCGCATATCAATCACATCGAAAGACGATAATAAAAGTCTACGGGTTAGCCGAAATTCCAATTGGAAATACGAAGGCAAACCAAGTAGATTGGCGTTCAGAATATCGGTTACCAGAAGTATCTGAAACGCTCTTAGCCTAATTGGAGAAAAAATTCTCGAAGGTTAGTGACTTTGTAAAGCAGTTGCATCTCTTGTGAGGCAGCCGTTTGTAAAAATAAGCTTGACTTTTTTCCCCTTCTATGATATAGCTGTTTCCGTTGGCGGCATGGGGTCGTCGATCTGGATCGGGCGCCCATATGGGGTTCAGTCCTGTGAGAGTTGCAAAATGCCATACGGGTTTTGCGTTTAAAATTTGCCTATGAAAGGGGATTATTATGAGTAAAGTTATTGGTATCGATTTAGGTACGACAAATTCTTGCGTATCTGTTATGGACGGCGGAACTCCGCGAGTCATCGAAAATTCAGAGGGAGTTAGAACGACTCCATCGATTGTTGCATTTACAGAAAGCGGTGAACGATTAGTTGGTCAGGCGGCCAAACGTCAAGCTGTCACCAATTATAAAAATACGTTCTACGCAATAAAAAGATTAATCGGAAGAAAGAAAAACGACGAGTATTTAAAAAAATATCATGCAGCCTACGATATTACCTCCGCAGACAACGGAGATGCATGGGTTAGTTCCAGAGGAACGAAATACAGTCCAAGTCAAATAAGCGCATTTATTCTTCAAAAAATGAAAGAATCCGCAGAAAATTTTCTCGGCGAAAAGATTACAGAAGCTGTTATTACAGTTCCCGCGTATTTTAACGACGCCCAGAGGCAAGCCACAAGAGACGCGGGCAAAATAGCCGGGCTCGACGTTTTGCGAATAATTAATGAACCGACGGCGGCCGCACTAGCCTATGGTCTCGACAAAAAAAATTCCGGAATAATAGCCGTTTACGACCTTGGCGGCGGAACGTTCGATATTTCGATTCTTGAAATCGGAGACGGCGTTTTTGAAGTCAAAGCGACTAACGGAGACACTTTCCTCGGCGGTGAAGACTTCGATAAAAAGATCATCGACTTTTTGGCCGACGAATTTAAAAAGGACAATGCCATCGATCTTAGAAATGATAGTATGGCTCTCCAGAGACTAAAGGAAGCCGCGGAAAAGGCAAAAATTGAACTTTCCAGCGCCATCGAAACAGAGGTGAATCTACCATTTATTACGGCGGATGCATCCGGTCCAAAACATTTAACCATAAAGCTCTCCAGAGCAAAATTGGAATCCCTGGTCGACGACATTATCAAAAAGACAATCGAGCCTTGTAAGTTAGCCCTAAAGGACGCGGGAATCTCCGCAAGCAAGATCGACGAGGTCGTGTTGGTGGGCGGCATGACTCGCATGCCGAAGGTCATAGAATATGTAAAAAATTTCTTCGGAAAAGAACCGCACAAGGGCGTTAATCCGGATGAAGTTGTCGCAGTCGGAGCGGCCGTACAAGGCGGTGTTCTGAAGGGAGACGTAAAGGATGTTCTTCTCCTGGATGTGACTCCATTGTCATTGGGAATTGAGACATTGGGCGGGGTTTTCACGCGCTTGATCGATCGAAATACAACCATTCCAACCAAAAAGAGCCAGATCTTTTCGACAGCCCAGGACAATCAAAATGCTGTTACAATTCGAGTGTTTCAAGGAGAAAGAGAGATTGCCGAGCACAATAAATTGCTGGGACAATTCGATCTTACCGGAATTCCTCCGGCGCCGCGTGGTATGCCGCAAATAGAGGTCACTTTTGATATCGACGCCAACGGTATTGTGCACGTATCCGCCAAAGATAAAGCCACAAATAAAGAGCAGGCCATCAGCATTAAAGCTTCTGGAGGATTAAGCGAAGCGGAAATCGATCAGATGATAAAAGACGCAGAATCTCATGCAGAAGAGGATAAAAAGCGAAAAGACCTGGTCCAGGAGCGCAATATGGCTCAGGAAATGATCAACAACGCCAATAAAATGTTGTCGGAAAATGCCGATAAAATCTCCGACGAGACGAAGGAAGCTATAAAAGCCGCCGTCGAGGATACCCAGAAGGTCTTGGAAAGCGAAAATATCGACGAAATTAAGCAGGCTTCTCAAAAATTAATCGAAGCTATGTCAAAAGCTGGCGAAGCCATTCATAAAGCGGCTCAAGAATCAGCTTCGCAACAACAGTCTACTTCCGACGATCAGCAGCCGAAAGACGATAATGTCGTTGATGCGGATTATAAAGTGAAAGATGACCAATAATGCACGGCGCGCACAAACGCGCCGTTTCTTAAAAGGATAACATCATGGATTATTACGAAACTTTGGGCGTCTCCCGATCAGCCAGCGACGAAGAGATAAAAAAAGCCTATAGGAAAATGGCGATTAAATATCATCCGGACAAAAATAAAGGAGATAAAGAAGCAGAATCAAAGTTTAAGTCCATCAATGAAGCATACGAAACTCTAAAAGATCCTCAAAAAAAAGCTGCCTACGATCGCTTCGGCCACGACGCTTACAAAAATGCGTCCGCCGGAGGAGGATTCAATCAAAATGGATTTTCTTCTCAGGAATTTCATTTTGATTTTGGAGATGGTTCGCCGTTTTCCGACATATTTGAAGGATTCTTTAGCGGCGGTATGGACAGAAGCGGCAGAAGAGGCGAGCGCACTGAAATGCGTGGCAACGACCTACGTTATGATACCACCATAACTTTGGAAGAAGCGTTCCGCGGCAAAGACATTGAACTAAAACTGCGCACCCATGTAAAATGTGATAATTGCAAAGGAACGGGCTCTGAAGGAGGCGTTCCTCCGAAAAGTTGCCCCTCCTGTCGGGGATCGGGGAAAATGCGCTTTTCTCAGGGATTCTTTATGGTGGAAAAAACTTGCACTGCGTGCAACGGCACAGGACACATCATAGAAAATTCGTGCAAAACCTGTAATGGATCCGGAAGAGTAAATAAGCCTAGAACCATGAACATCTCCATTCCAGCTGGAATCGAAGACGGAGCAAGAATTAGACTTGCCGGAGAAGGTGAAACCGGCATCCGCGGAGGCAGATCCGGAGATCTTTATATTTTTGTTTCCATCAAACCTCATAAATTGTTCAGACGCGAAAGAAATTCCATACACTGCGACGTTCCGATATCATTTGTAACAGCTACTCTGGGAGGGGAAGTGGAAGTCCCCACCATAGATGGGAAAAAAGCAATGATAAAAGTCCCCGTTGGCACTCAATCCGGACAAATTTTGAAATTGCGTGAAAAGGGTATGTCGATTATCAGAAGCTCTACGCGTGGAGATATGATGGTTCATATAATTGTAGAAACTCCCGTCAATCTAACCGATCGTCAAAAAGAATTGCTGCGCGAATTTGATAAGGACTGCAATAGTAATCCTAAGTCAGATGGATTTTTTGCAAAAGTAAAGGAGTTCTGGCAGGAATTGTGACTGATCACTTATGGAGACGAGCTCCGTTCGCTTCGGGTTTGTTTTTGGCGGACGTGAAACCAATTTTTTAATATCTTTATTTTAACGTTTTTTTTATAATCGGTGGCTAAGTGTATATGATGATATTTATTTGGAGTATAGATGTTACCTAAGATTTTAAAATTCATTTTTGGTTCACACAACGACAGAATCGTCAAAAAATACCTAAAAATTACCGATGAAATAAACTTACTCGAAACATCTATTTCCTCGCTTTCAGACGAAGACTTGCGAGCAAAAACCGATGAATTTAAAAAACGTCTGGCTGCCGGTGAGACACTGGACGATATTCTTACAGAAGCATTTGCCGTTGTTAGGGAAGCATCCAAAAGAACCCTGGGATTGCGTCCTTTTGACGTTCAGATGGTCGGAGCCATCGCTCTCCACCATGGAACAATTGCGGAAATGAAAACAGGAGAAGGCAAGACTTTAGTCGCTTCTCTGGCCGTATATCTGAACGCTCTAGAAGGAAAAGGTGTTCATGTTGTCACGGTTAACGATTATCTCGCAAGGCGAGACTCCGAATGGATGGGGAAAATTTACAAATTTCTCGGCCTAAGCGTTGGAATCATAGTTCATGGACTGACAGACGATCAGCGACGCGAACAATACGCCTGCGATGTCACTTACGCTACTAATAATGAACTAGGTTTCGATTATCTTCGCGATAACATGAAGTTTTATTCGTCGGAATTGGTAATGCGACCATTTAATTATGCCATTGTTGATGAAGTCGATAGTATTTTGATTGACGAAGCTCGTACTCCTTTGATTATTTCCGGAGCAGCAGAAGATTCCGCCGATTTGTATATGAAGATAGACGCAATCATTCCTAAACTCGTAAAACCCGACTACGAAATCGATGAAAAACATCGCTCCATCACCCTTACGGAAGATGGCAACGAGCATATCGAGCAATTATTAATCACTGCTGGATTAATGCACACTGATAATTTATATGATATTCAAAATATTGCCATTGTGCATCATGTAAATAACGCTCTAAAGGCGCATCACTTGTTTAAGCGAGACGTCGACTACATCGTGAAAAATAATAAAGTTATTATCATCGATGAATTTACCGGAAGAATGATGGAGGGTCGCCGCTATTCAGACGGATTGCATCAAGCGCTGGAAGCTAAGGAAAAAGTTCACGTGGAGATGGAAAATCAAACGCTTGCGTCTATTACTTTTCAAAATTTCTTTAGAATGTACAAAAAATTGTCAGGGATGACTGGTACCGCAGAAACTGAAGCGCAAGAATTGCTGGAAATTTATAAGGTCGAAACCCTTGTGGTTCCGACAAATGTTCCGGTGGAAAGGACAGATCTGGACGATGAAGTTTACCGAACATCCCGTGAAAAATACGACGCGATTATCCGGCTTATCAAGGAGTGTAACGCAAGAAAACAACCGATTTTGGTTGGTACCATAAGCATTGAAAAATCAGAACTGCTGTCTTCTTTACTGAAAAAAGCCGGTATTCAGCACAATGTTCTTAATGCCAGATATCACGACATAGAGGCGCAAATAATCGCAGACGCTGGTAAACCAGGAGCAGTTACAATCGCCACCAATATGGCGGGACGTGGCACGGATATAAAATTAGGAGGCAACCTGGATGCACGACTTGCCCGAGAGCTCTTGGGCGTTGAAGATCCTGAATTACGCAAGCAGATTAGTGAAAAAATCGAAAGTGAAATTGCAGAAGATTTTGAAATTGTTAAAAAAGCTGGCGGATTATACGTCATTGGAACAGAACGCCACGAAAGTCGGCGCATCGACAATCAATTGCGCGGTCGTTCTGGGCGGCAAGGGGATCCGGGAGCGTCAAAGTTTTTCCTATCACTGGAAGACGATCTAATGAGAATATTCGGCGCAGAAAAGTTAGACTCTATGCTGCAAAAATTGGGAATAGAAGAGGGAGAAGCCATCACTCATCCTTGGGTAAATAAAGCCCTGGAAAAAGCGCAAATGAGGGTCGAAGCTCGCAACTATGATATTCGAAAGCATCTTTTAAAATTTGACGATATTATGAACGACCAAAGAAAAGTTATCTACGGCCAGCGTAGTGATTTAATGTCAGATGACAAAGACTTTAGCGAAGAAATAGATGACATGCGATTTGAAATTGTAAACAATATAATATTCGGAAACGTTCCAGAAAACACCCCTTCCGAGCTTTGGGATTATCAATTGATAAACGAGGAGCTTGTTTCCTATTTCGGGCCCGATATTTCTCTAACAAATGAAGAAAATCTCTCCCGAGATAATGCCGTCGAGCTAATATTTAACAAAATACAAGAAAAAAATAAAAGCAAAGAAAAACTTCACCTTTCGGAAATAATGAGATATATGGAACGCACGGTTTTGTTGCGCCTCATAGATCAATATTGGAAAGAACATCTGCTGAACCTTGATAAGCTGCGGCAGGGAATTAATCTGCGCGCCTATGGCCAAAGAGATCCTCTAAACGAATATAAGCAAGAGGCATTTATGCTATTCGAAAGGATGTCAGACACCATCAGAAAAGAGACCGTTAAAGTTCTCTCGTGGTTTGAACTGCCACAATCGTCTCAATCAGAGGAAATTACTCCCGATGCTCCAGAAAAAATACAGAAAATTAAAGAGATCAACAAACATGACAGCGGTGAACCTAAACCAAAAATATCGAGAAATTCCCCATGTCCCTGTGGAAGCGGAGAAAAATACAAGCATTGTTGTGGAAAAATAAATTAAAAGCGGTATGATACTACTGGCCATGAAAGAATTCTGATGGGTTTTAACTGCGGAATTGTCGGACTTCCAAATGTTGGAAAATCCACCTTATTTAATGCGCTAACTCAAACGGCGGCGGCCGAAGCTATGAACTATCCATTTTGTACGATAGAGCCGAATGTCGGGAGAGTTGGAGTCCCCGATCCAAGATTATCCACTCTCGCTAAAATCGCGGAAAGCGCTAAAATTATTCCAACCCAGATAGAAATCGTCGACATCGCAGGTCTGGTCAAGGGAGCCAGTAAAGGCGAAGGCTTGGGGAATCAATTTCTCGGCCATATCCGCAGCACGGACGCCATTCTGCATATCGTGCGGTGTTTTGAAAATAGCGATATAACACACGTGAACGGAAATATAGATCCTCTCCGAGATATAGAAGTCGTAGAAACGGAACTAATGCTGGCGGATATTGAAAGTTTGAGAAAAAGAGAGTCGGCTATCGCTAAAAAAAATAACCTTGAATTCGTCGCGGAAAAAAAAAGTCTGCAAAAATTCATCGATTGGCTTGAAGGTGGAAACCTACTAAATCAACTGACGTTTGCGAAGGACGATGAGTTGTTTTTAAATTCTATGCACCTAATCACTGTAAAACCGATACTCTATGTTTGCAATGTCGGAGAAAGCGAAATTGTTTCCGGAAATGCATATACAAAAACCGTTGCGAATCTCGCCAACAGTAGGCATTCTTCAACGGTTATTGTTTCCGCAGCCATAGAATCTGAAATAGCTGTTATTCAAAATGAAGAAGAGAAGTTTGAGTATATTCAATCGTTAGGTTTGGCTGAATCAGGATTAGCGAGAGTCATACGTGGTGGGTACAATTTGTTGGATCTGATCACATTTTTCACGGCAGGACCGACAGAAACGCGCGCCTGGACCATCCCCCAAGGATCGAAAGCTCCTCAAGCCGCCGGCGTTATCCATACTGACTTCGAACGTGGTTTTATCTGTGCGGAAACTATCAGCTACAACGATTATGTGGCATATAATGGAGAATTAGGAGCCAAATCTGCTGGAAAAATGCGATTGGAAGGAAAAGAATATACAGTACATGATGGAGATATAATTCATTTTCGATTTAATATATAATCTAAATAATTTCGCACAAATAAAAGGAGGATAGTCAATGAAATCGTTTGTTTTATTACTTATGTCGACGCTTGTAATTGATAATCTGTGGGGAGAAGCGGCTAAATCCGAAATGAACAGCAACGAATCTTTTATCAAAAATCTGAATGAAATGCACTTTCCAGATAATGTCACTCTAAAAGAAATAGTTATAGGAGATAAAAACGCTCCCAATACGCTGATCGTATACGCTTCTTTTACATGTATCCACTGCAGAGAATTTTTCAGCGAGGTATATCCTGAATTTGAAAAGCAATATATCAACACGGGAAAAGGTAAAATCTATTTGCGCATTTATTTAGACAGCCATGCGACTCTAGAAAGCGCTGCTCTGGTTAGGTGTTTCGGAGGAGATTCCAGAGACAAAATTAGTAAATTATATCGTACCATCTATACAGAATTGGAAAAATGGATGCAAGCACAGGATCCCAAGCTATTCCTAAAAGATATATTTAAAAATTTAGGATACTCAAATGATGAAATCGACGGGTGCCTCGCCGATGATAAAATCTCGGCCGGATTGATGAAAGAACACCAGCGCGCGATACGTGAATTTCAAATATCACTCATTCCAGCATTCATCATTAATGGAAAAATACACCAAGGAAAGTTATCATTCCAAGAGCTCGATAAAAAACTGAAAGAATATAGTAAGTAATTTTTCAAACCTTTAGAGACAAAGAAAAAATTGAGGTCGACAGTTTTTCCGATGAAAGATTCTTGAAACACTTTTTAGCGAGCTATCTATTGTCTTATATTCCATAATATTTCTCCATTTTTATTTCGTTCAGAAAATTTTCGTCGTGGGATATGACGATCATGGCCGCCGGATATTTCCGCAAAATTTCTACGACGTGGTCCCGCGTTTCCAGATCGATGTTGTTGGTGATTTCGTCCAAAATTAAAAGTTTCGGCGGATGCGCGGCGATTTTCGCCAGTGAAAGTCGAGCTTTTTCTCCGCCGGAAAGATTTTTCACCGCCACGCCTATCTCCTCATTTTTACAAAATAAAAAATCGTTCAAATGCTTGCGGATTTCAGCGTGACTCCAAAATGGATTTGTTTCAGCGATAATTTCTACGGCGGATTTTTCCGGATTTAGATTTTGATAATGCTGGTCCAAAAAACCGACGTCTTGAAGATTCGGTAAATTCCAATCGCCGAACTTTATAACATTTCCATTATTCATAATTGCCCTAACGAAGGTGGTTTTTCCGCAGCCGTTATTTCCGACAATAGCAACGCGTTCCTGTGACATAACCGACAGATTTATGTTTCGCAGAATTATTTTTTCGCCATATCCAACTGATCCGTCGATGATGGACACAAGAGTTTTATCGCTAACCTCTTGATACGTAAGATAAAATTTCGGAACGATAATTTCCGGTAGATGAATTTGCGAAAGTTGCTCCGATAATTTCCGTTTTTTCTCATCGATGGATTTTAATTTGTTTCCGTGAGACTTTTCTGCCTTCATTCCCTTTAGATCTCCAACGGATTTCATCCATTTTCGATGAGCGACTTTTTTTTCTCCGGAAGATTTACTTTTGGCGACGCGTTCTTGTTCTTTCATCAAACTTTGATGCATAGATTTTTTCTCCCGCTCCAGCAATTCCATCTGATGAGAAATGGACCGACGGCATCGTTGTATTTCGTTCAGGTAGTCGTCGTAAATTCCTCGAAAAACCGTAATTTTTCCGTCATTAATGTGCCACAAAATATCAACGCAATTGCGGAGCAATTCCTTGTCGTGCGTAGCGATGATCAAAGTTCCGTAATAGGACTTCAGCATGCGCATCAGACTCTTGCGATTTTGCAAATCCAGATGATTGGTCGGCTCGTCCAGCAAAAGTATATCCGGATTTTTGCCCAGCGCCTCCGACAATGATTTGTTGAAACGTTCTCCGCCACTTAGTGCGTCAAAATCATCGATAATCTGAGAAATATATGCCGACAGAATTTCTGAATTTTTGTCTATGATCATTTTCAGCAGCGACGATTTTCCGCTGCCGTTTCTGCCGATGATTCCAATGCGATCACCGAACGAAATCTGCGTCGAAAAATTTTCGAAACATACTTTATGGGGAAGCGATAAACTGAAATCCTCTATTTGAATGGGATGGTGCATGATATCTCTCTAAATTGCATTAAAAAATGGGCCTGAGTTTTTATGCCCTCAAGCAAGGCAACTTAGGAGAGAATTTTCATGATACCGGCGACTCCTGTTTATCAAAAACTAATTGTATATTGCCGCCGATCGTACATCAATAGTAGTTGGCAATGGAAAAAATGCAATAAGAACGGTATTCTGCTAATTTAGATGATAAAAATGAGAATATTATGATAATCGACGACATAATTTGTGAAATAAAAAGCAACGCTTCCGAAGACTACGCGAAATTTCACCGAATGATGATTCAATCGGAAAGCGGTTACGGCAAAGGCGATTTGGTTATGGGATGCCGTATGCCGGATCTGCGGAAAATCGCGAAAAAATATTGCAACGGCTTGTCCATGGATGATCTTCGCAATTTACTACAATCCGCATATCACGAAGTGCGCACTTTGGCATTGATAATCATGGTGCAAAAATTTCAAGATGAAAAATTACGAAAAGACATCGTACAAATGTATTTGGCTAACACAAAGTTCGTCAACAATTGGGGACTGGTAGATATATCGGCGCATCACATCATCGGGAAATTCTTCGGCAGCAATGATAAAATTTTCGATCAATTATCCGATTCGAACAACCTGTGGGAAAACAGAATCGCCATCGTCGCAACCTTATTTTTTATAAAACAAAACGACTTCCGTTTAACCCTGCGGTTATGCGAAAAATTCTTGAAGCATCCTCATCATTTGATCCACAAGGCCTGCGGATGGATGTTGCGGGAAGTTGGGAAAAAAGATGAAAGTGTGCTGGTGAATTTTCT
>JAISQI010000003.1 GCA_031274295.1 Holosporaceae bacterium | reverse complement strand
TAACAGCACATCATACCGATCACCACATGATTAAACTTCCCAACCCATCCTTACCATTTGGAGATCCACATGATATAAGAATTACATACAAAAAAGACGGAGATTGCGGAACTATGTTTAGTTTTGTAATTAATTGTGCAAAAACCGCATTAATTCGAAGATTACAAGGATATTTTCAAGAATATTTACCGTTCTCTTTGGCGTTAGGCTGTATGGAAATACCGCTGGCTCCTGAAGAAGAATATATTATTTTAAATAGTCAATCGCTGGTATTTTGTGGACGTTCTGAAAGTAATTCTGTCAAGAGGCAAGAGGAGTGGATACTTTGTAAAACAAGAGTTAAAGGTATAGGGATACAAATGTCTCCAAATGGAATAATATCAATCTATCTTGCGACTGAAGGAATTTTTCCTACCAAGGGGAGAAACTTTAATGTAAACGATACTTCGAACGGGGGGACGAATGATTTTCCTTTTCCTAATTCAATACAGCAACTTTCCAGTTTCGAAAAAGTTTGCAATTACCTTAAAAAGATAGAAATACGGTCCTATACGCCTAATGACGCTCTTCCTTCGTTATCTGAAATTGTTTTATCTAGTGATGAAACGCCACGCTTACTATGTCAAATTATTGACGATCCGCTGTGCTCTGATTTCAGTTTTATGGTGAGACGCCTTGGTGATTGCTCTAAAAAGCCTGTGATGAAAAAAACTTCTAAAGGTATTCCTCATTCTATTCCCGCGCTTATGTTCGCTCAGGAGAGATTAACAAACCGGATTTTTGCAATTTCACCTGTTGCCCTGTTATTTGCTCATAAAATAATGAAGGATATTGTTAAGCATGATGCAGTTAAACCCAGTGCAATCGCATTAAGTCATGTATCCTTAAACAATCCTGTGGTCTCAGGAGTTAACTGGTCAGAAGTCGTGCGCAATGCCAAGTTGGAGATGTATCTCGAACTAAAGTGCCTAGTTTTTAGATCTAAAACGAACGCTGACATTTGGGCTGTTGCGATGCTGTTTGCGAAGTCTGCACAAATCATTGATTCCTTATTAGGTAGGCGTCCTGCTGAATTGGTAGTGCATGATTATGCACGTTCTGATCCCATATGGCAAGCTATATTTGATAGTTCTGCTGTCTTCCAAGAGCCTGAAGATCCTCATCCTGAAGCAGTACAACTTACAAATCTACAGGGAATAGTCACTGTATCTGGTTTTCAGGAAGACACAGGATATAAAATCCTAAATGGCGATCAAGATCTTGGATTGGTTCGTATGTATCATTTACCGAATAGAACTCCTATCGCGAGGATACCGACAGGAGAAATGAATAACGTGTGTCCGTTACTGGCGTTAAATCCATTCCGAGGACTTATTACTGATCGCGACATGAAACAACGAATCACTGCTATCGTTCAACACTTGCGAAATCATGCAATAACGTTGCTAAAGGAGCATAACAGCGGTACAATTCCGACTACAGAAGCCGAGGTAGACTTGATACTACAAAATACTGACAGAAATCTCATACATGCCAATCGTGGAGAACTATTATGGGGAATAGTACCTGAAGATAGGCTGCCTGACGTAATAGCACGGCAAATGGGACAAATAATTGGAACAACTGGCGTCATTAATTATGATCTGTTATGGCAGTTTCTTAATCCAGGTAGGCAATGGGTCTGGGTTGATGATGCAGTTTGGTGGGGAGCAATGGCTACGGCACTTGAAGTTACTATTATCATTCATGATGCGGATGTTGCGGAAGGAGGACTTCGCGAAATTATGAGATATGGCAATGGAAATGAAATACATGTATTTGTAAGAGGTGGACATTACACTACAATGGTTCCACTCAATGGAGAAGAAGCACTTGCTCGAATTCAAGCAATAGTTGGTCTCAACCATGAATATATGCCAATGTTTTGATGCAATGCCGGAAGAGGGAAGATAAAGAGATACCTCCCCGAAATATTCTCCGAACTAAAATTGGACAAGTTGAACAATATCTCAGTAAACATCTCTCCCGCAGCCACTTAGAAACGGGCACTAAAGATTCTCCGGTTGCCCGAAAAGCGGAGAGAAGTCGCGTTTTGGAGAGAGAATCGTGGATATTTTAGGTCGTTTTTGCGCACGGTTTCGATAATAGACAATAGTCGCAAACCCTCTGGAACAACGGTTTAAGAGGCGCGATTTTACGCATGGCAATGCATTGTCGTTATGGCAAGCATGGCCGGGGAACGTGGATTCGAATCGAGATTGCTCAAGTTGGATTATATCAAAAATAACATCGCTTATAAGTGAAAAGAGCAGTCTCCGATATCACAATGGCTGCGTGATCGAAAGTTCGTTTTTGCGGACATCCGCCCGAGCATAGAATTCTCCGCAACAGGAAAATGCGGTTTTGAACGAAAGTCCGGAATCGTCTACACTGCAGGCGTTACGAGGGGAGCTGTAAAAAATCTCCTGACCCCGTCTTTTGGAGAAAATGAAGGGAATTAGAGATAGATTTTACAATTTGGAGAATGATGCTGAGTACGATATTGTCTGTATATAAAAGCATTGAGGCTGTAACAGCTCCTGACACAGCGATACTTTAAATGAGTTGCTCACATTAGACAATTATAAACATCTCCAAATATTGACTATTTGTGGTGGAGTCGAGGGGAGTCGAACCCCTGACCTCGACGATGCGAACGTCGCGCTCTACCAACTGAGCTACGACCCCAAGCAGTGAATCATTTAATTTTAAACAGATAAAAATAACTAATAAAAACAGAGAATTGGCTAGTATCCATCACGTTCTAAACGCTTTCTCATTAATTTTCTTGTGCGACGAATAGCTTCGGACATCTCTCTGACCCTTTTTTCCGAGGGCTTTTCGAAATGTCTGCGTAATTTTATTTCTCTAAAAATACCTTCCCGCTGCATCTTTTTCTTCAAAGCTCTCAGCGCCTGATCAACATTATTATCACGTACGAAAACGAGCACTATTCCTCCCTAGAGATTATTGTAGTAACCTTATACATAAACGCGATCAATCTTTAAAGAGTTTTCTCGCAAAAAACTTTAAATTCTCTTTTTTTCGAAGAATTTTTGTAAAATTTCTGCACACTGTGTCTCGCAAACACCACCTATAACCTCGGTTTTGTAAATCGATCTATCTAAAGTGCTGGACCATTGATCTACTGCTCCACGTTTTACATCATATGCGCCAAAATACAATCTGCGAATTCTCGATAGATAAATTGCATGCGCGCACATTGCGCACGGTTCCAGCGTAACGTAGATATCGCATTCGTCTATAATGTGGGAATTTAATAAAAGACAGGCTTTGCGAATGGCCAAAATTTCCGCATGAGCAGTCGGATCAGAATTTTTTATTACTTCATTTCCGGCGGACGATATTACTTTATTATTTTGTACGACCACTGCTCCTATGGGGACAGAACCTCGAGATTCAGCCTTTTCAGCCTCTTGTATGGCCAAATTTATAAAATATTGCATAGAATTTTCATTTTATTTCGAATATTAAATATAATTTTACCAAAACATCATACCATATCCATCAATGAAAGGATAAAAGGATGTCGGAAATTATATATCTAAAAGATATTTTGCTCGCAAAAGCGGTGGTAAAAAAAGAAAAAAAGACGACAGCCAGTCGCCCCAAATTAAAACCATTCAAATATGAAAAGATTATGAAATCATTCTTAATTGAAAAAGAAAAAAAAGAAGATCGTAAGTAACAATTCAGATCTTGCATAATCTCGCTACGGGTAAATATTTAACAACAATAATCCCCGCTGTTGTATAAAAGATAGATTACTGTTGTTTGGCAGAAATTATATCTTCCAAGTAGGAGATTTTTTCTTCAAGTTCATCTCCGTCAAAATCCTGAGCATAGATGGACTTTGCTCTTTCTAAATTTCCATGTAAACCGTAGGCAAGAGCTAGGTTGCTGCGATATGCAGCATTTGCTCCCGGAAGAGCACAAGCGTTCTCCAAATAAAATATTGCTTCCTTATACTTGTCGCACAACATCAATGAAAGTCCAATATTATTATATGCGTCAATATAGTTGGGATCCTTAGCTATAACTTGCTTATACAATAGCTGTGCTTTTCTATGATCCCCGCGACTGTCATAAACCGCTCCAAGCGCATTTATTGAATCGACGGAGGTGCTTTTTAAAAATTCTCTTTCTGCGCACAGACTATCCCCGGACAACAAACATATTTTTCCACGTAAATACGATGATCTTGAGACATTATCCCCGATGTTTTCAGCCTTTTTTATACATTCAGAAGCGGCGTCGAGGAGTTTCAGATCAATGTACGCCTCCGCCAAACCAAGGAGGGCTTCCGTATTATCATGCTCCATTTCCAGTGCTTTGTTGTAAAAATTGATGGCAGCTTCCGCATTTCCACTGCGTCTAGCCTTCTGAGCGATGCGAATCATTGGAGCAGCAGAGTTTTCATTATTTCCCGCGCATCCAGACAATAGTGCACCAATTAAACATATTCCCCACATATTTTTCATAACGACTTCCCTCCACTAAAAATTATGCCCGTCCAAATTTTCTGAACGGTTCTTCGATAAACCTATATACGAACTCTGTAACAATAAACAAAACAACCATAAATATTCCAAATTGATATAGGTCAAACTCATACTCGGAAAGCGAATTTTGTCGAAAGTATATAGAATTTGTGTACTCAACGACGATATTAGCCAAAAACAACTGAACCGTATAAAAAGAGTAGGATCGACTACCAAGAAAATCAAAGAGCCTGCCCAATATCGGCATGTTAAAGCTTTTGTCTGCAAAAACAGCCAATGCAACCACAAAAATAGAAGAAAGACTTACAACGATGTTAGAGAAAAAATTATTACCTATGGAACTAGAATAAAACCAAATTATCATTGCCAGAATTAGTGAAATAAACTTCGTTGATTTCCCACTAGGCTTATAAGAACAATTTTCCCTGTATAAAAATGCCAAAAATGAGCCCAAAAATAACTCCGACATATTGTTATAGATTAGATAATATTTCAATCCGTATAAGGCCGTCACTACTGGCGACACAATAAATAAAAATGCAAATCCGAGAGACAGCGACACTATAGCTCGGGTATTATCATTTTTACAACATAATAGAACTATGGGCCAGCAGATATAAAATTGCGCTTCTACGGCCAATGTCCAAAACGGTCCAAAACCTAATGTATGAATCTTTTCGCTGGATACGAATAGCTCGACTGAATTATTATATACGCCCCAAAAAACCTCGGCAGGAGCACGTAGAAGTGTCGGCAACCACGCCATGTTTTCTTCAGTAAAATAAAGATATATTCCCATAAGAACGGCAACAAATAATATCACCGGAAATATCCTAAAGAATCTCTTTCGATAAAAGGAAATTACCAAATCTCTGGCGGAAATGATTCTCTCCAAGAAAACGTTTCCCTGCAGTGAGTTGAGCTTATTTTTGAGAGATAATGTAACTACAAATCCTGAAATAGCAAAAAATACATGTATTGCTCCTCTGCCATCTAGTAAATTATATGGCAGGATTCTATGTATAAAACGCAGGGGACAAATCCAAGCAATGTGTTGAATAAGAACCAAAATACACGCAAACCCTCTCAATCTTTCTATGTCACCAAAAAATTTATGTTTCATTTATCTTCCGATCATTGTCATCATTTTACCCATGCCATTTTTTCTTATTTTTTTGAAAAGGTCCAGAGCGCTTTCATACTGCTTGATTAATTTATTCACTTCCTGAATAGTCGTTCCCGATCCGGCGGCGATTCTTTTCCTTCTGGATCCATTTAGTAATTTATAATTGCGTTTTTCTTTGTTGGTCATCGATTTAACGATGGCTATGTTCTTAACAACGGTTTTATCGGATATCCCATGAGCATCCATTAAACCTTGTAGCTGTTTGCTTTGGGGAAGCATTTCCAAAATAGTCTTTAGTCCGCCGAGTTTAGACATTTTTTCCATCTGCGCCGCCCAATCATCAAACGTAAAAATTCCCTCCTGTAATTTTTTAGCAGTTTCTTCTGCCTCTTCTTTAGAAAAATTCTCCTTAGCCTTTTCGACGAGAGAAACGATATCTCCCATTCCCAAGAGTTTGCTGGCGATTCTTTCGGCGTCGAAAAATTCTATATCATCCAGCTGTTCTCCAGTGCATAAAAACTTTATCTCACATCCGGTTATAGCCCGCATAGATAAAGCCACTCCTCCCCTTGCATCTCCATCTACTCTTGTTAAAATGATGCCTGAAATAGGAAGGGCCTCGGAAAATTTATTGGCGATATTTAGAGCATCCTGTCCGGTCATAATATCCACAACTAAAATTATTTCATCAGAATTAATAATTTTGTGAATTTCTTGAAGCTCGCTCATTTTCACTTGATCAATGTGAAGACGTCCGGCGGTATCCATGATTAAGACGTCCGCTCCTTCGTTCTCAATCGCTTTAAGAGCTAATTTACATATTTGGGCACAGGACAGATCTGTTTCGGCTTCCGACGGGATAAAAGTAGTTCCGTTTATTTTCTTGGATAATACTCTTAGCTGCTCTAGGGCTGCAGGACGATGAATATCAGCTGAAGCGGTCACAATCTTTTTGTTCTTTTTTGAGAAAATTTTAGCAAGTTTTCCAACGGTTGTGGTTTTTCCCGCCCCCTGCAGTCCGATTAACATTATTTTATAGGGTTTTTTATTTATCTCAATTGGTCGAGACTTTCCTAGCAGTTCAACCAGATGATCATGAACGATCTTGGTCACCATTTGACCTGGAGAAATGGACTTTATAACGTTTTGCCCAATGGCTTTTTCTCTGACCTCCGCAATGAATTTTCTAGCAACATCCAGTGAAACGTCCGCTTCCAAGAGCGCAATTCTTATTTCGCGCAACGCTTCATCAACATTCGACTCCTTTAGGATACCGCTTTTGCGTAATTTTTCAAAAATATCGGAAATTCTACTGGAAAGAGAAGCAAACACCTTTTAAGTCCCCGCATTAACGCTGACATGCTATCACAGTTGAAGCCGATTAGAAAAGTTTGATATCATTTCGATATAGTAATAATGGGATTTTAAATGAAAGAGTATATGGAAGAGTATACAGTCTCTAGACTTTCTGCGTTAATAAAGAAGTCCATGGAGCAAAACTTCAGCGGAATTCAGCTAAAGGCAGAGGTAAGTGCTCTAAAAGTCCATACGTCCGGACACATATACTTTTCCCTAAAGGATGCGGAAGCCGTTATCGATGCTGTCTGTTGGAAAGGAGTGGCGCAGAAGCAAAAAATCAAATTGGAAGATGGCATGGAAATTAGATGCCTGGGACAGGTGACAACATATCAAATGAGATCGAAGTATCAATTTGTTGTGGAACAATTTGAACTTGCTGGAATGGGAGAGCTTCTAAAACTGCTGGAAGAGCGTAAAAAGAAATTAGCAGCGGAAGGTATGTTCGACCCATCGAGAAAGAAACCCATTCCAATGTTGCCCAAACTGATTGGAATTATCACTTCACCAACGGGAGCAGTCATAAAAGATATGCTTCATAGAATTAGACAACGATTTCCACGAAATATTCTATTGTGGCCAGTTTTAGTGCAAGGAACCGAAGCAAGTGAACAAATAGTTAAAGCCATTGAAGGTATGAATTCTCTTCCCAGCAATCAAAAGCCAGATGTGTTAATCATTGCGCGCGGAGGGGGAAGTTTTGAAGATCTTATGCCATTCAACGAAGAAAACATCGTTAGGGCGGTAGCAAGAAGCGAGATACCAATAATTTCAGCCGTTGGACATGAAACAGATACTACCCTCATAGATTATGCCGCAGATTTACGAGCTCCGACTCCGACTGCAGCAGCGGAATACGCCGTTCCAGAAAGAATAAAGTTACAAACGGACGTCAGCAAAGTTTTTTCCCAATTAAATACGGTTATCTCATCAAATCTAGAAAAAAAAAGATTATTTCTACATTCCAATAAAATTCTAAATATCAATGGAATTATTTCGGAGAAGATTCAACGAATCGATCTTATTTCCGACAAAATGATATCAGAAATGAAGAATTTCATGTCCTATAGAACAATATCTCTGGCCAAAATTGCGTTATCAAAACCGATCTTAAGGGAGAATGTAAATGATATGGGACAGAAATTACGTTTTGTTTTTCTTAGTGAATTTGAAAAAAATAAAAATCATTTTTTGATTGCAGCAAACGCTATGGAATCCAATTCCTATGTAAAAATTTTAAGAAAAGGATTTGCATTTGTTGAATCTGAACAATCTATTCCGATTGTTTCTGTTCAAGACGCTAAAAAATATACCACCTTTAATCTGATTTTTGGGGACGGAAAACTTAAAGTTCAACAAGCCTCCTCTCAAATTAATTTGTTTTAGGTTTACCGTTAGATTTTTGTGAAATCATATAAAAATGATTAGGCTTCCGGTATGTCTTTTTCAGAATTTTCAGGAGGGCCGCCGGAATCGTCGTTTATTGCGTCATACAAAGTTTCTTCTATGGATTCTCTGGACACACTTACTAGTCTTGCTTCTTTAAAATCATGCTTTCGCAGCCACTTAACTAGCTTTTCAGCATTTTTTTCTTTTTTGAACGGTCCACAGAATATGAAAGATTCGTTATCTCCGATTTTGGACGACTCCACATGCGCTCTGTATCCTTTTCCAACGAGAAGTTTCTGGACTTCCAAAGCTATTTTATTTTTAAAATATCCTATAAATACAATTCTTTTCCCCTGCAAACTATTGGGATTTATAGGCGTCGGAATTTTCATCTTGCTCAAAGTTTTTTTAGGGGAACAGTCGTCGTTGGTGGCATGATTTGCCGCAATTTCTCTCAACAGTGAATCAATGGATACCTTGGTAGACTCTTCGCCGGTTACTGGCATGTTTTTCTTGTCAACGACATCGGATTTCTGAGAGGTTTCGGTGGAGGACGACAGTATTCCCATAATTTTTTCAGATATTGTTTCCGATTTTGTGTCCATGACAGACTCTACGTCATTCAATGAAATACCCTTTTGAGTATTTGCAGGGCTTCCTTCTTTTGCTAAGGAAGCCTGTGTTGGAGATATATGCGTTCCAGTAAAAAATCCAGCGCAGAAGAATAATCCTCCAAGAGTTATCAAAACTACAATTCCAAGTATTGCAACAACCTTATTCACGCTTTTTATTCCACAACCATAGTATTTTTTTTAAAAACCGTTCATATTACCTAACACTCGTGTTATTCTGAATGTACCAGGAAAAAGTTTACGTATCGTAAATTTTGATCTTGAAGAGGAGAATATGGAGAAAACGAATAATTCTGTCATTATACTAGCAGCTGGTGTCGGTTCTCGGTTAAAATCTCGCTTTCCGAAGGTATTTCATAAAATAGGAGGATTGTCCCTACTAGATCACGTAATTAAAACTGCAAAAGATATCAACCCAAAGGAAATAGTAATCGTTCTGAATCCCAAATATGAGAACGTTGAATTGGAATTTGGAGTCCATACGAAAAAAGCGTATCAGGAAGTTCAGAAGGGCACGGCAGATGCTGTTGCATGTGGTCTGAACGTCCTGGACAGTGGTGAAAGCGGGTGGGTATACATTCTCTATGGCGATATTCCGTTGGTATCTTCTGAAACGCTGCTTAAATTGACGGAAATCTCCCAAAAATACGAGAAGGCCGCTGTCGTTGTGCTGGCGATGGATTCTAGCGACACTCAGGAGCTCGGAAAGTTAGAATCGGCGGAGGAAGAAGGAACCATAAAGGGCATTATCGAAGCAAAGGACATATTTGATTTCGATAAAGTTATTCCACTTTGCAATGCTGGATTGTTGATAAAGAAAAATTTGCTGAAGCGATTCATAAAGGAAATAAAACCAAGCGCTTTGACGGGAGAGTTTTACATAACCGAAATTGTCCGATTAGCCCATAAGGCCGGGTATGTCTGCCGATATCACGAGGGAGATAAAAATGAACTGCTGGGAGTAAATACCAAATCAGAATTAGCTTTAATAGAGAAGATTTTTCAAGAAAGAGAGCGAAAAAAACATATGGAAAACGGAGTTACGCTGATTGCTCCGGAGACGGTGTTTTTTTCCCACGATACTTACCTGGAAAATGATGTCGTTGTTCATCCCTATGTGGTATTTCAGGGGAATGTTTGCATAAAAAGCGGAGCACAGATTGGTCCCTTCTGTGTCGTCGAGGGAGCGACGGTGAATAACGCCCAGGTGGGCCCTTTCGCCCGATTAAGAACCGGCGCAAACATCAAAAACAAAGCCAAAATAGGAAATTTTGTCGAGATAAAAAACAGTACAATTTCTGAAGAAGCAAAGGTGAATCACCTAAGCTACATCGGAGATACGAACATTGGAAAAAATACTAACATCGGCGCCGGGACCATTACCTGCAACTACGATGGATTCAAAAAGCACAAAACCATAATAGGAGAAAATGTTTTCGTCGGGTCCAATTCCGCTCTAGTTGCTCCGGTACGGATTGACGATAATGCCATCGTAGGGGCCGGCAGCGTTATTGTGGAGGATGTGGAAAACGGTGCATTGTCCATTGCAAGGAGCGATCAGAAAAACATTCAAAATTGGTCCAAAAATTTTAGGGAACGAAAAAAATGTGCGGAATAATAGGAATTGTTGGAATTGACGGCAAGAATGTCGCAAACAACATAATCTCCGGATTAGAAAAACTAGAGTATAGAGGTTACGACTCCGCCGGAATCGCCGTCGTTTGCGATAGACGAATTGAAAAACTGCGCGCCGTTGGTAAATTACAAAATCTAAAAACCAAACTGGAGGGTAATCCAATTTCTGGCAGCGTTGGAATAGGACACACTCGCTGGGCAACCCACGGAAAACCAACGGAAAATAACGCTCACCCCATTACATCCGAGGGAGTCGCCGTCGTCCACAATGGAATTATAGAGAATTATAGGGAATTGAAATTTGATTTGCAAAAGGACGGGTTTATTTTTGAAACCGAAACTGACACGGAAGTAATCGCACATCTGCTACAACGGGAAATAAATAACGGATGTTCCCTCTGTAAAGCTTTTCAAAAAGTTCTGGATCTGATAGAGGGAAGTTATGCCATCGCAGCGATATTTTCTTCTTTTCCCAACACTTTGGTAGCTGCCAGACATAAAAGCCCTCTTGCCGTTGGATTTGGAGAAAAACATATATGTGTCGGATCCGATGTAAGCGCCATGTCTGCCGTCTGTTGTGACGTAATATATTTGGAAGACGGAGAATGGGTCAAAATTGCCGATGGAAATGCCACGTTTTTTGATAAAAATTCCAATCCCATAGAACCCGTAAAACAAAAAATATCCGACGATCTGATCAGCATCGAAAAAGGCGAATACGCTCACTATATGCTCAAGGAAATCATGGAGCAGCCAAGTGCCATTAGAAAAACCATACTCTATAATAAAATTGATAAAGAGATTTTTCACGACATTTCAAGAATTTTAATTCTAGCGTGTGGCACATCCTATTACGCCGGAATGGTTGCAAAATATTGGTTCGAAAAATTCTTGAAAATTCCAGTAGATGTAGAAATTGCGTCCGAATATAGATACAGGTCTCCGATTATTGGAAAAAACACTTTGGCTATTGCGATTACTCAATCGGGAGAAACCATCGACACATTGGAAGCGCTAGAATATGTTAGAAAAAACAGCAATTCTCGAGTGGTGGCCATCGCTAATGTAAAAAATAGCGCTATTTCTCGAGTTTCAGATTTTGTTTTTTACACGGAGGCTGGCATAGAGGTAGGAGTCGCCTCCACCAAAGCATTTACGGCACAATTGGTAATACTGGCCCGTATGGCTTTCGGCAATCATGAATTTCTTATGCGAGAATTTCAAAATCTCCCGGCAATTTGTGAAGAGGCTCTCGATTTAAATGATGAGATGAAGCATCTCGCCCAAAGAATACACACTGCTAATAGTGCTATATATCTTGGTCGTGGATCTCTGTATCCGATATCTCTGGAAGGCGCCTTGAAATTAAAAGAAATTTCCTATGTCCACGCCGAAGGATTTGCTGCCGGAGAGATGAAACACGGTCCAATTGCTCTAATCGATGACAACATTCCGGTGATATGTCTCTGTCCTCATAACGAATTGTTCGAAAAAACTGCTTCCAATATCCAAGTAGCTCTTGCCCGCGGAAAAAATATAATTATTTTCACGGATTCTGAAGGAAGTAAGCTTCTGCCGTCTGAAACAACTAAAATCATTCTTCCAACTATTCATTCGGAATTTGCCCCCATCTTGTATGCAATACCACTGCAATTGTTAGCCTACAATGTTGCTCTTATGCGAGGCACCGACGTTGATAAGCCTAGGAATTTGGCCAAATCTGTAACTGTGGAGTAGTAAAAATGAATGGGGAATTAAAATACGCCAAATCTATAATCAGAGATGAAATATCTGGATTGGAAGCGATGCATGACTCCCTGGATATCAATATCATCAATGCCATTGAGTTACTTTATCAGAAAAAAGGACATGTTATTGTATCCGGCATAGGAAAACCAGGTCACATCGGTCGCAAAATTTCCGCAACTTTAGCTTCAACCGGAACTCCGTCATTTTTTCTGCATCCGGCTGAAGCGAGTCATGGAGACTTGGGAGAAATTTCTTCAGAAGACGTTCTGCTGGTTCTTTCATTGTCCGGAAATACTCAAGAATTAATCCCTATGCTGTCCTACGCTAATCGTTTTGGCGTAGATGTTATCGCCGTAACGTCCAATCCTGATAGTGTTTTGGCGATGTCCTCCACCGTTTGCATAATGATGCCCCAAATCGATGAAGCCTGTCCTTATAATTTAGCTCCAACCACAACAACCACCATGATGTTAGCCCTGGGAGATGTCATTGCATTGTGTCTGCTAAAAAGAAAAGAGTTCGATCGAGAAGATTTTAAAAATCTGCATCCGGGAGGAACTCTGGGAAAACGCCTTCTGATGGTAAAGGACCTGATGCACGAGAACGTTCCAATCGTGCGCAAAAACGACATAATGAAATCAGTTCTCGTAGAAATGACCCAAAAATCTTTCGGCTGTGTGTGCGTAGTAAACGATATCAATAAGATTGTCGGAGTTATCACTGATGGCGACTTAAGAAGAAGTATTTGTCCCAATTTTTTGGAAATGAAAGCTTCTGAAATAATGACCCAAAATCCCAAGCTCGTTTCCAAAGAGATGTTTGCTCAAGAAGCTACAAAAATGATGAATGATTATAAAATTACCTCTTTATTTGTAACGGAAAATGATGCTCCCTGTGGAATTATACATATTCACGATTGTCTGAGAGCTGGTCTTGCGTAGTAGAAGAACTCGTATCAAATTAATATCCATATTCTTTGCCGTTGTCGCCATCGGAATTTTTATTGTTATCATAATTTTTACTGCTAAGACCAAAAGAGCCATCTCTCTAGAGAATTCTCCCAATCCCCAAAAGAATTTTTTTTCGGAGATAAAATTCAGAACCTATGATCTAAAAGGAAAAGAAATCAATGTAAAATCAGAGAGCATTTATGAAAATAAAAAAAATAATTACGTATTCAAAAATATGGTCTCAAATTTTACCATGCCCAATGGAGAAATTCTAACAATTTCCTCCGACATAACCAATGCGATTCGCGAAGACCGAATGCAATGCGAGTTCATTGGAAATGTAAAATTATCGACCGACTCAGGATTGATCATGAAAACTAAAAGTTTATTCGTTGACTTTAATAAAAAAATTGCTCACGGGAATACTGAAGTTGTGATTTCACAAGATGACACGCAGGTGTCCGGAAAAAAATATTTCTTTGATATGAATAAGAATGTTTTAATTCTAACTGGTAATGCCAACGGTCTTCTAAAATCGGATAGAGTACATGCTGATATGTTGGTTATTCGTTTTAATGATATGCATGAAAAAAATATAAAAAATATAGATGCGATCGGAAACGCAACATATACAACGAAAGATTATGTACTAAAGGCCCAGAAAAACATATTATATTCATCAAATAGGATTGATGCCCAAAGCGACGCAATATTACTTTATAAAAAAAATGGGAATGATTATGATATCCGATCCGACTCTATGCAAGCAGAGATAAATAACGGTAGGTTGGATAATATAAAAACGAATACTTCTTTGACAATAAAGACAAATAATGCTACGATTCGCGCCGACAGGGGAGTTTTAAAAGACGATATAATAGAAGTCCTTGGTAATGTTGTAATTTCCGGAGAGCAAGGAAATATTTTCGGCAATAGTGCAACACTGAATGTAAAAACGGGAGATGTTTTTATCTCAAAATCAAGCGGCATCGTTAACGATGGAACACACAGATGATGAAAGAAAAAATCGTTTGTAAAAACCTAAAAAAAACGTTGGGAAAACGCATTGTCTTGCACGACGTAAGTTTTAGCGCATTCAGGGGGAAAATTACCGCTTTGCTCGGTCCCAATGGAGCTGGAAAAACCACGACCTTCTCTATGCTTTGTGGTTTAATAAAGCCGGATTCCGGCCAAATATTTCTAGATGAAAAAGATATCACAGAACTTCCAATGTATAAACGCGCGCGTCTTGGGATAGGATATTTACCTCAGGAAGCGTCAATTTTTAGAGGATTGACCGTCGAAGAAAATATTTGTGCTGTTCTGGAAATGCGCAAAATTCATACCAAAAAAAGAAACGATACTCTAGAAAAACTATTAAATGACTTATCGTTGGCACATGTAAGAAAACTACAAGCCGTAAATATTTCCGGAGGAGAAAGGCGAAAACTGGAAATTGCAAGGGCTTTGGCTGCTAATCCTAGTTTTATACTCTTAGACGAGCCTCTTGCCGGCATCGATCCACTGTCGATTGAAGAAATGAGAAATATGATTTTAGATCTTAAAAACAGAGGCATAGGCATTATCATTACAGATCATAATGTAAGGGATGCAGTTCCACTGGCGGACTATGTGTACATCTTGTTCGAAGGAAAGATTCTATCTGAAGGAACATCACAGGAAATAATAAATAATAATGTAGCCCGTAAAATTTACCTTGGAGAAAGTTTTTCCATCTATAACTCTTCACATGAAAGAGATAGTAGATAACTTATTACTGATTAATCAGCGACAAGTCTTGTCGCGATCATTGCAATATTCTCTAAAAATACTGGCGATGAACAATTTTGAATTAGAAGAATATGTCAAAGAAAAATCCCAGGAAAATCCTTTTTTAACCGAAAAATATAATCACGCAAACCGCTGCGATCTCTCAGAAAAAATTCCAAGTAAAAATAAGCTGCGGGATGAAATTTCCAGAGAAATTTCATTTTTACATTTTAATAATTTGGAAAAAGAAATTACTGAAATATTAGCTGATAATATTGAAGAGGGCGGTTATCTAAATGGAGAATTGTTAAAATATATATCCCAAGAAAAAGGAATGCGCTATTTCGATTTATTGAAAATTATCTACAAACTAAAAAAAACATCATTTGCATCCATATTTGTATTTAATTTACAGGATAAATTGAAAACTTTCTTAGAGAACGAGAAATTGTACAACAATAATTATGAAGCTTTAATAGAAAACATGGACCTCGTTTTTTCCGGTAATTGGTCTCTCTTAAAATCCAGATGTGGCCTTCAGGATTGCGAGCTGTCCCATATGATATCTATTTTGAAAAATGCTCTTCTATTGTCAACTAACAGCGATGAAAATTGCTGTCCGCCCAAAAGAATCGATTTAATAATGGAAGAAATACACAACGATGAATTTAAGATTTCACTGGATGAAATAACATCAATGGAAGTGGCATTTGACCATAAATTATATGCCGAATCCGCTAAAAAATGCCGTTCCGAATCTGATAAAACATATATAAAAAACAATGCGCTAGAAGCGAAGTGGCTCATAAAATCGATTGGATTCAGAAGCGATACTCTTCTAAAAGTCGCCAATGAAATCGCCTATAGACAACGGGATTTTTTTTCCGGAAAAGATTTTTATTTAACTCCAATTAGCACGAAATCGATCGCATATTCGTTATTTTTACATGAGAGTACCGTTACCAGAGCCATACTAAATAAATCTATTTCAACGCCGCGCGGAATATTCGAACTAAGATCGTTACTCCCGCGAGAAATAAAATCTTGTAAGAGTCCGGTTAGCGATCATTCCATAAGAGAATATATGAAGAAATTGATCAAAAATGAGCCCAAAAATGATCCCTATTCAGATAGTCATATTGTAAGTTTTCTTGATAGACGCGGTATAAATATTTCAAGACGTACCGTTTCAAAGTACAGAGATATTCTCAATATTCCTAACCTTACAGAAAGAATTAAAATTTATAAAATAGCGGCTAATATATGGAGAAATTGAAGTATGTTAATGGTATGCTAGTTATAATATATATAATGTATGGAGAAATAATATGAATTTTTCTTTTTCAGGACGCCATATGGAAGTTGGAGAATCGTTAACGAATAGAGCGAGGGAAGCCTGCATAACCCTTTCTGGAAAATACGGGATCGAATTTATAGACGTCAGTGTGGTGATGAAAAAAGATGGATATTTATTCAATTGTGACATTTCAGCCAAAACAAACAGTGGAAACTCCTACTACGCAAGTGATAATGCCAATGATCCATACGTCAGCTTCGATGTAACTTTACAAAAAATTGATCAACAGATGAAAAAGAAGAAAAAACCAGGACATTGCTGTTCCCAGAGAAAGCATCAAGTAGAAATTAACGATTTCGACAATTCACTTGAGGAAACAGCCCCCATGATAGTCGCCGAATTTTTGGACAATCTCCCGATTTTGAGCGTTAGCGATGCCGCCAAGCGTTTAAACGGAAAAACAAAAGTATTTGTTTTTGAGAATATTTCTAACCGCGCGGTAAATGTTGTTTACATTAGGCAAGACGGAAACATTGGATGGATAGATTACAAATCAATGCCATGATAGCTACTCCACGGGATATCCTAAAAAAAAGTAGAGAGAGTACTGTGTCTGATCCTCTAAAATTAACATTGTTAAATTTGTATAATTTTTTTAAACTCGCTGATTTTTAAGCTAGCCCTACCTATAAGAAGTCCATCTATATTATTAAAACTCAATATCGATCTGGCATTTTTTGAGTCTACAGATCCTCCATACAATAAGGGAATTCTCTGGCCAAGTAGATCCTTTATAAATTCAAACGCGGATATAATTTCATTGTCCGCAGGGATTATACCCGTACCAATGCTCCATATCGGCTCATAAGCAAAAATCGTATTACCCAACGGCTTATCCAAAAAAAGATTCAACTGCTTAGATATTACTTTTTTCCAATTATTTCGATTTTCTAATGTCTCTCCTATGCATACAATCGGAATTAGTTTTTGATCTGTAGCGACTTTCCATTTTTGGAAGATTAGATCGTCTTGTTCGTTAAAAATCATTCTTCTTTCCGAATGACCAATGATGACATATTTGCATCCCATTTGTTTCAACAATTTCGGACTATTTTCTCCGGTGAAGGCTCCGTTCTCTACACAAAAGCAGTTTTGAGCTCCTAGATGATAGTGAAAATTATAAAATCTGCCGATTAATGCCGTTTGAGGACAAACTACAACTATATTTTTTGATTTTATAGAATTTATTTCTTCTATGAATTTATCTACAAACCTCAAATCTCCGTTCATTTTCCAATTCGCGACTATAATTTTCATAAATAAAAATCTCCTTTGGTCTAGTTGTTCATAAAAACAAGTGCTAATAATATAGCAAATATTATTTATAGGTGAAAAACCATGCTAGAGTTTATCAGAAGACATTCTAATTCAATCGTTGTTAAGATTTTCCTAACGATTTTGGCCTTGAGTTTCGTGTTATTTTTCGGAATTTCAAGTGTTATACGAAAAATCTCCGGAAAAGACTACGTTGTGGAGGTAGGAAACATACAGATAAGTCCAATGGTATTTAAAATTGAGAAGGCTAAGAGACTTGGTATGTTAAAATTGCATGATAAAAATACAGACGAAAAGATTTTAACGGCCAATGTTATACATCAGTTGATTTGGGAAAATGTTGTAGATCAAGCCTCGCAGGAATATGGAATCATCGTTTCCAATGAAACAATAAAAAAGTATATCAGCGGAATGCACGTATTCCGAAATAAAGACGGTAGTTTTAATGCCAATCTGCTGCGTGGATTTTTGCAAAGGATACAAGTTCCCGAAGCGATGTTTCTGGAATTATCAAAAAAGGATATAAAAAATGCATTGATTAAGGCTCCGTTTACTTATATTTCTACTGCTGTGGAATGCGATCAATTCATACACGCTAATCTTGAAAAAAGAAGCGTCGTTTTTGTTGAATTAAAGCCGGATTCCTTCAAAATTTCGGAGAAACCATCTCAGGAGGCGCTAAAAGAGTTCTACGCTAGTCATCCGGACCTATTCACAGCGGAAGAAACTCGTTCTTTCAAAATTTTGGAATTGCCAGAATCTTCTATTGGAAAAAATATAAAAATTTCAGATGAAGAAATAAAAGAAGCCTACGATCGCTCTTCGGAAAAGGAGGATCGTTCGTATGACGATATGAAAAAAGAGCTTGAATCTGATCTAAAACAGGAAAAATTACAAAGCGAGATTAATGAGGTGACTCGCCAAATCGAGGATGCCCTGATGGCTGGAGAAAGCGTACTAGAGGTTTCAAAGAAATTCAACCTGAACGTAATAACAGTTGAGGAAGTGGATTCTCATAACAGAAGCGCAACTTCGAACAATGTAATAAAGCTTCCCTATAAAAACGATGTTATAGCCGTCGCATTCTCAATTGATGAAGGAACCGAAAGCTCATTTTCCGAAACTCTCGACGCCAATAAAAACAAGATATACTGGCTGTTGCATATGGACAGTGTAACGCCAAAACACATCATCGCCTTTGAAAAATCATCGGACAAGGTCATCAAAGAATGGACTTACCACAAACAAAATGAAAAAGCCAAAGCAATAGCTTCTGATTTTATCGAAAAAATCAAAATCGGTGATAATTTGAAGAATTTAGCCTCTAAAAATAATCTCTCCCCGAAGGTAACGCAATTGTTCGATAGAAAAGGAACGCTGCAAGATAAGGCGAAACCGAGTAGCATTATCAATGAAATCTATGAAAATGCATTCTCCATGGGGAAGATGGAGGCAAATTATAAAGAAATAAATGGCGCAGTTGTAGTTTATTGTGTGCAAAATATTATTTCTTCGAAAAAAATTGATAAAAAAGATGAAAGCAAATACGGAGCAGAGCTATTGGGAGAAATCGTCGAAGATATGTACCAGCAACTGGTCGGGTATCTGTCAAAAAAATATAAGGTAAAAATCAACTATGCACTACTGAAAGAAATTAGTGAAGAAGTAAGTCATGATACTTTTGACGAAATTTTTTAAAATTATGTTTTGTGTACAAGGTGTTAGATCCCCCACTCTATTCCAGGTCTGTACTACAATCACCAGTTGGATCTAGAGTTAGCAAGCTCTGTCTTAACAGACTGTAATAATCTTTTTGTTTCTTCTTCTAAGTCTAATTTTTTGGAAGAAAATGCGCTTTCCCCGTTTACAAACGGATAAATCATTATTCCTTCCAGATGTTTTAATGTGCTGAAATAGAGTTCTCTTATGATTGTCCTTCTCCTGCTGGAAAGAGTATCATCCGTTTCGCCAGCCGACCGACAGAAAGCTGCCCGTCCTTCTTTTGTTTTAAGAAATAATGATTTCAATTCTTTGGAACTTTCAAGCAACATTTTTTTTCTATCATCTGGGAGTTTTCTCAAATATGACGGTTCCATTTGCATGGCGTTAACCCAGAAAAAAAGCGCCGTCCCAATTATATAGCTACTCACAAATAAAGTACGTTTCATTGGAATCTCCCATAAACATTACATCCGCAAGATATAACAAATGTTGTATATTCTTTTAAATATAATTTTAGAAAATTTTTTCTAAAAACACAGAAGAAACCGCGGCGTCATTGCAGCGAAAAAGTTCTAATTAACAAAAAGAAGAGCACTTCTCTCTCTCCTTTTCAGAAATTAAACGAAAACCATAAACTTTGTCCCGCTTCCGACCACAAAAAATTTCATCAGCTTTTACCGCTGAGTTTCCCTCATTTCCAGAACGGTAAGATATTCCTCATCTTTGATGATGTCTTTAAGAGATTCGATTATTTCAATCCAGCAAGATGTATTTGCAAAAATAGCAATAAACCATTCACCTGCGCTTGGTCCAATCCTCCAAAAACAGAAGGCCCCCTCAGAGTTTTCATCGCCTCCACGAAAACTTTTTTGACGTCGTCCGGCGCTTTTTCCAGGACCCCGATGGGAGGCTGACCATTCGTTGCGCGTCCTCTGTCTTTTTCATGAAGATAGATTAAACAAATCAACTTAACCCCAAACAAACTATACATTCTCCTCGGTCGAAATTCATCCGGCATTAGCTCGTCGATAAATTCCATTATGTTGACTACTGTATCTAGTGAATCCTGCGAAAACGAGGAGTCTTTTAACAAATTATCGGCACAATTTTCCATACGAGCCCACATGCGCGGCAAGTCTTTATTTCCCGGCATAGCGTCAACTTCAAACCAGAGCGTCCCAATGAGGCTCCCCAAAAACAAAATACGTTTCATTAGTACCTTCCATAAACATTATGTTGAAAAGTACAATAAACACTACTTTTATGTAAGTATTACTTTTTCTTTTTCTTAATTTTTTTGATATTTTTAAAAGTATAAAATCTGATCTTATTAAGTCCGGCAGTGTGCTACTCTCCCACGCCTTAAGACGTAGTACCATTGCCGCTGGAGACTTTCGCTTTCCAGTTCGGGATGGGATGGAGCGTTTGATCCTCCGCCATGACCACCGGACTAAATAAGACCAGATCGAAAGATGATTTTGACAAATCCATGGGGAATTTACGACTGATTGTTGTGTGTATCAAGCCAATCGAGCTATTAGTACCGGTTAGCTTCACGCATTACTGCGCTTCCACATCCGGCCTATCAACGTGGTGGTCTTCCACGACTCTAATGGCGAGAACTTATTTCGAGGCGAGTTTCCCGCTTAGATGCTTTCAGCGGTTATCTCTTCCATGTTATGGCTACCCGGCGCTGCGACTGGCGTCACAACCGGTACACTAGTGACATGTCCACTCCGGTCCTCTCGTACTAGGAGCAGCTCCTCTCAATTCTCGAACACCCACGGCAGATAGGGACCAAACTGTCTCACGACGTTCTGAACCCAGCTCACGTACCACTTTAATTGGCGAACAGCCAAACCCTTGGGACCTGCTTCAGCCCCAGGATGTGATGAGCCGACATCGAGGTGCCAAACCTCCCCGTCGATGTGAACTCTTGGGGGAGATAAGCCTGTTATCCCCGGCGTACCTTTTATCCGTTGAGCGATGGCCCTTCCATAAGGAACCACCGGATCACTATGACCTACTTTCGTATCTGCTCGACTTGTCAGTCTCGCAGTCAAGCGGGCTTATGCCATTGCACTCCACAGCCGATTTCCGACCGGCCTGAGCCCACCTTCGCACGCCTCCGTTACTCTTTCGGAGGCGACCGCCCCAGTCAAACTACCCACCATGCAGGGTCCTGGATCAGGATTCACTGACCTCAGTTAGATATCAAGAGTTCAAAGGGTGGTATTTCAAGGTTGCCTCCAC
>JAISQI010000013.1 GCA_031274295.1 Holosporaceae bacterium | reverse complement strand
CCCCCCCCGTGTTTTACAATAGGCAAATTAGCGCCGCCCTCGTTTCCCAAATAAAACAATCTCTTTCCCGCGCTAATCATCTTTCAAATCCTTCTGCCACAACATTACTCCCATATCCCTAAATATTCCCTAAATTGATTAAAAAAATAGCGCAGAAAAATTCAAAGGCGGAGATAATTGTCAGAAATATAGAAAAATATATCAGCGGTTGATAATCTACTTGGCACGATGTTAAAATGCCGTATCGATTTTGTAATAGGCGAAAACCATGAAATTAAAAGGCAGTAGAACAGAACAAAATCTAAAGACAGCTTTCATTAACGAATCTCAAGCAAGAAATAAATATACCTATTTCGCTTCGCAGGCCAAAAAAGAGGGATATGTCCAGGTAAGCAAAATATTCGAAGAGACGGCAAATAACGAAAAAGAGCATGCAAAAATTTGGTTCAAATTGCTGAATGGAGGATCGATCCCTAACGTCGTCGAAAGTCTGAAGGCAGCAGCCGATGGAGAAAATTACGAATGGGCAGAAATGTATCCTAAGTTTGCAAAAGATGCCGAAGAAGAAGGATTCTCCGATATAGCCTTCCTGTTTAAGGCTGTTGCCGAGATAGAAAAAAATCACGAAGAAAGATACAAGAAATTGATGGAAAATATCCTAGCCAATATGGTGTTTAAAAAAGAAAAAAATGTCGTTTGGGTATGCAGCAATTGCGGATATTCCATTCAGAATCAAGAAGCGCCGGAATTGTGCCCCGTTTGCAAACATATCCGGGCATTTTTTGAGCTAAAATCCGATAACTATTAGTCTTTCACCGTTGGGAATCCATATGAAACACAGCGAATATTCAATCGTACTATCAACATTAAAATCAGAAGAAGACGCCGAAATTCTTGCTCAAAAATTACTTCAAAAAAAGCTCGCCTTTTGTGTTCAAATTCAAAAAATAAAAAGTTTTTATCCATGGAAAAATGAAATTGAACATGCCGATGAACATTTACTTCTAATCAAAACCCGCACAGATTTATTTCAGGAGCTTTCAGAGTATATCAGATTAAATCATAGCTATAAAATACCAGAAATAGTTCAAATTCCAATTATAGACGGATCGAAAGAGTATTTGGATTGGGGCAGTAGCGTAGTTGCTTAACTTCTTCACAAAAATGACGCTGGATTAACTCCACATTAATGTTTTGCTGTTACAATTTTCTCAGTGACATTAGAACGAGCAAAGTAACATGAAAAAAACAATTCTCAGTGCCGTATGTGTAGTATACGCGTCACTATCAAGTACATCTTTATCGATGGCACCATATTATGTGTCTCCCAATTATCACAATGCAGCTATAAATTACAATAAGGCAACCGAGGCGTTAAAAGGTTCGATTGATCTTGCTTTAAATAAGAGCGGCTTAAATAAAATATTCAATGCTATATTGGGTAATTGCAGAGATGATTTTATCCAAACATCGATGCGAGACGCCATATCGTATATGAAGAGCCAATGCTACTACTTTGTATTACCCGTAAATCAAAAGGTCGATAGTGTTTCACTGGATAATACCTACCTAAAAACCATAAACGCAGCCGCAAGATACATAGAAGATAAGATACATAGTTCCATAATAGTGTCGTCAGCGGACGCTTTTGTAAATAATTTAGCGGCGGTGGGTGGAATAGCCTCGTGCAACATCATCCACTATAACCTCAAGGGAAATAAAGGTGATATGACCATCGACATAACTACAGCCTGGAGTTATCCAACAATCAAGGCCATAAGAAATGCTCGAGGTTTTATCATGGTCAATAACTTCAAAGCCAAAGATAATAGAAGAACTAATAGATTTAGAATTATACTGGATTACTTTACCGATAGACGGTCGAATTGTAAAAATGGCGTACGACGTTGGTCCATAAGAGCGCTCTACCCATTATGATAACCAACTGAAGAATTGGTTTTATTTGGCATTTTCTATGGCTTCTACTAGAGTGTCAGCCGTCAGAATTTCATCAAGTACTATCCCATTTTTAGCACGAGGTCCATAGACAATGGTAAATGGGATTCCAGCCCTGTTATGATTTTCGATAATTTTCATCAACGTATCGTTCTTTCTGGTCATATCGCCTTCAATGAATCTCACATTATTATTTTTCATTGAGTTAATTACTTTCTCATTCCTAAATATTCGATGATTGTATTTACATGTTAGACACCAATCGGCTGTAATATTTAAGAGAATCACCTGCTTATTGGCTAATCCGGGTATAAGTTTGATAATTGCATCTGGAGAAGAATTCATTGTTTTGGACGAAAAATCTCTGCTCATCCAGCAGCAGAAGCATATCCCCAAAACTATGGCAACTCCGAGATATTTTCGCCTCTGCAGCAGCAACGTAAGTACGACGAACGACAATGCATACATTACTGTTGCCATTACACTCAGATGATTTGATAACAGCCAAAAAATCCATAAAAACGTAACCATTATTCCGTAATTAATGGTTTTCTTCAGGATATTGCTGCATCTGCCGAATCTCGCCAAAAATCCCATCGGAATAACAAACGATATGAAATACGGGATAGAAAACCCTGTCGCAATTGCAAAAAATATCCAGCAAAGGTCAGAAATAGACCCTTGAATTGCAAAAGTTGCCGCGGTTCCCAAGAAGGGAGCCGTACAAGGTATCGCAACAATTGAGGCAACCATGCTGGATATGAAATTACCCCAAAATATTTGATATTTTTTGGTTTCAATGCGCATCGATGGAAAGAAAGAAATTATTTCGAATGAATACAAGGTCAAACAAAACAAAATAAAAGTTATCGCCTCAAGAAAATACGGATTTTGAAAATGCATACCCCACCCGATGATTTCTCCCGAAACTTTCAAAAATGCCAGACCAATAGCCAAAAGAGAGAAACTCGCATAATTTCCAGCAATGGATCCGCAAATCGAAATTTTTGATTCAAAAGATTTTAATTTCATCATGATCACGGGAAGAACGCAGGGCATAAAATTTAGGATAAATCCTCCCAAAAGACCAAGCAGCAAAATAAATATTATGGAAAGAGAAGATTTCCCCCCTCCCCGATTCAACATTATATTGATCTTTTTGGAAACAATGGTGCAAATTTTGTTACATATCGGACAGTCTACCGATAATTCCAGTTGATTATCTATGATTTTTTCGTTTTCTACCTCTATTGTAAAATGTGTCTTATAGGTTGTCTCGTCTAATTTCTCGTAATTTTCATCGTACTTAAAGTTTTTTAAATTCTTTGATCTTAGAATAGAAATATATGGAGCCCTTGACAATTTCCATTCTTGAGGAACGGATAGTGTTAATTCGCACTGAAAAGTCTTTGAATCTTTTTGATTATAGTTCGATTTAATTTCTAAATTGACAATTCCCTCCAATCTAAATTCACAAAGAAAACAACACAGTAGGCCGAATTTGAATATTTTTTGCACGATAGTTTTCATTTTAGTAAAATATTAATGTATATACTATATCGTCCTAATTATAGATGTAGAGATGTATATGGGCAATAAAGATAACGATATACAAAATTTAGCCGGAAAGATTTTGCTCTCGACTCCTTCTATTTCGAATGAATATCTAGATAAATCAATGGTTTATTTGTGTTCGCATGATAATGGAGGAGCAATGGGAGTAGTTATAAATAAGCGAGTTCCGGATATGAACGTATGTAGTATTCTGAAAAAATTAAAAATAAACCCTCGGGGCATAGAAAACCTTGACATCCATTTCGGTGGATTAGAGGAAATAGACAAGTGTTTTATTCTCCATTCGGATGATTATTTATCTTCCCACAGTATATTGGTTGGCCATCATATAGCCCTTACCATTAATGGGGATATTATAAAAGTAATTACCTCTCCGGGAGGGCCAGAGAAAAAATTGCTTTGCATGGGATGTTGCATTTGGGATACCGAGCAGCTGGAAAACGAAGTGGCATCCAGCCACTGGATCCCGATAGATCCAGATGAAGCGCTTATATTTGGCGATTCAAAAGCTGACAAATGGAGCAAGGCTTTACTAAAAATCGGATCCAGAACAAATGTATTTTCGGACCTGCAAGGAAATGCCTAAAATTAATACCTTCACCTAAATTAAATAATTGCATTTGCTGGAAACAATAATGTTGTTTTTTTGCAACTATTTCTATAATTTACAATACTGGGGATCTGAATCCAAAAAAATTTATAAAATATAAACGCATATTGCTGTAGCATGATAAATAGTTGGTGGTCTTTTTAGGTATTCTAATATGAATTGGACAGTCGCTAAAATCGCGTCAGTTGTTTTCTGCGCTATGGGATCCGGTTTAGCGTTCTCATCCCTTGGACATTCTCCGGTTGTGGGTTACATTATCGCCGGAATTTTACTTGGCCCCTCTGGATTTCAATTAATAGCAGATCGTGAAGCCGTTGGATTATTTTCGGAAATGGGAATATTATTCTTGCTTTTCGTAATAGGGCTAAATCTGTCATTCGAGAAAATCCGCAATATTTGGAAAACCTCCATCGCTACCACTTTGATTTCAACAACATTTATATACATAATCATACAGATAGCCGGATACTTCCTAAACTTATCATTCAGCAAGATAATATTGATCACTTTCTGCGTAACCTTATCATCAACCGCGGTTACCGTTAAATCTCTATCCGGATTAAAAGATCGCGATGATAGCGTCGAAGAAAATACTTTCGGTATTTTGATCGCACAAGATCTAATTGCTCTGGCCACGGCGTTTGTTATTAATTTTTTCAATTCAAATCCAGAAAATGAATATAAAACTTACAGAATAACTATAGTCTTACTGTTTACGCTTGGACTAATATTTTATTTTTCACGATATCACCAGTATATACATAAATTTACAAATTTTATAAAAAAACACGGAGATATGTTGACGCTGACCATATTTAGCATGTGTTTAGTAGGAGCCGTTTTGGCAGAAATTGCTGGATTTTCAGCTCCATTTGGAGCTTTCATCATGGGATTAATTCTTGGTAATTCCAATCTTAGCGAAAAAGCAAAAAATATAGCCGCCCCCATTGAAGAAATTCTTCTAATGACATTCTTCCTTAGTATAGGACTTCTTGTAGATTTGGATTTTATCTTTGATAATCTTTTGCTTATTATATCATCGCTGATTTTTGTAACATTCGGAAAAACTATCATTAATATTTTTGTACTAAGACTCTGTAGATTTCCATTGAAGGAATCATTTGTTATTAGTGTGTTACTCGGACATATAGGAGAGTTTTCTTTTATGTTATCATATTCCGCTAGAAAAGTTGGTCTCATAGATAATTATGGTGTTGAATTTCTGGTTAGTTTAACTGCCCTAAGCCTATTTTTGAGCCCATTCTGGTTAATTTTCGCCGAAAGATGTAGATCTCTCGCAAAAAACGTCAACGTTGCCTCCTCCTGGGAATTTTTCAAACTTGCGAATAGAAAAGAAGCTGTCAAGTTACATAACATGAGATCTCGCACAGACGTGTTTATGAAAAATCTTCCATATATTATTTCCAGATTCATAGGATTATTAAAACAGTATTTTGATAAAAAATGAATCTATCCTGGTATAAAGAAAACAAAATAAGCGTAGATGACAGTATTGGCATTGATGAAGTCGGACGCGGACCGCTTGCCGGACCAGTGGTGGCCGCATCCGTGTGGATAAGTCAGACATCCGCCATAAAATTAAGCGATAGCGATTTGGTCGTGAGAGATTCTAAAAAAATGAGCCCCTTTCAACGAAAAAAAATCGTTGACTGGATGAAATCACAATCCCCTAAAGATATAAAATACTCAATTGCCTCAGCAACTGTAGAGGAAATAGATAATCTTAATATATTAAATGCATCCTTGTTGGCGATGGAAAGATCTCATAACTCTTTGGATAAATCCACTAAATACATATTGGTAGATGGAAACAAAGCCCCCCACATAAAAAACGCTGATATATTAACAATTATAAAGGGCGATACACAAGTCTTGTCCATCGCGTTGGCATCAATAATAGCAAAAGAATACAGAGACAATCTCATGCAGCAATTATCCATGGAGTATCCAAATTATGGGTGGAAAACTAATGTCGGCTATGGATCAGCGAAACATATCGAAGCAATTTCAAAATTCGGCATCACACAGCATCATAGAAAGACTTTCATGCCCCTAAAAAAACAATTGGATTTAGAAAAAAAAATAAAAATGTTTTTTTGTTAATATTTTAGTAACATTAATGGGGTTTACTAGTAATATATTATTGAGTCGATTGTTTGGTTAGGAGTTACAAAAATGTTAGCTAAAATATCTAGGTTTCTTAAAAATTCGAAAGGCGCAACTGCGATTGAATACGCCCTTATCGCCAGTTTAATTGCTGTCGTAGCCATTTCTGGCATGAAGCTTATAGGCAATAAGATATTAGAAAAATTAAATACAATCGCTAACAGTCTGGATGAGTCAACGACTTAGTTCTCTGTAGTAATGGTATTTAACCTTCTGCAGCATATTCAATCATATCAGGTTAGTTTATTAATAGCTAACTTGTTGCTGATATGCTGTTAAAAATTTCTTTTTCAAGACGTTGTGAGACGACTTAAATTATAAAAATATAAGTGCCTTTGGTAAATACTGCGATAATGCATAAACGTCCATAGAAAATCGTGAATTAACTCCGCTGGATAAAAAAATGCTTTACTAAAAAAACTATTAATCATCATGATCAAGCAAAATTGCTTCGTTAAAAAACATTAATTAGCCAGTGGTCGAACGTTCACGAACTCGTTGTATTGTCATGGCTTATTTAGTATAAACTATATTAAAAATCGTCATCGGAGAAACTAATATGATAATAAATAACGTTACATTTGTTCATGAGCCGTTTAAAAACTGCAGTATCGTTGTTGGCGTCTATTCGGATGGCTCATTGTCTCCTAATGCTCAAACAATAGACAAAAATCTAGAAGGAATGATTTCTAAAAACCTCAGTAAATTACAATTTATCGGCAAAACGCTTTTTAAAACTTGCTCTTTTGTCTCCTGTAGCGACGATTATAATCATATAATAGCGATCGGACTCGGCGACTCCCAAATGGAGTTTACTAAATTTGAATTAGAGAAATTGGGAGCTGCCATTTACTCTTGCTCGTCAAAATTGGACACGAGTGTAATGATTGCAATCAACGCGTCTGATCTTCGTTTTTCAGGCGACTGTGCCGCTTCATTAATTGGCTTTGGAGCACTGTTAAAATCCTGGAATTTCGACAAGTATAAATCCAAAAAAGAAGAAAAAATCCAACTACAGAAATTATCCGTTCTGACTCGAGATGTAAAAGCATCCGAAAAATGTTTCTCCGAATTGAGAAATGTTGCTGAAGGCGTATTTTTAACTCGTCACGTAGTATCGGAACCTTCGAATGTAATCTACCCCAAAAGCCTGGCGGAAATTACTGAAAACGAATTAGCTCCCCTTGGAGTGGAAGTTGAAATTTTAGAAACGGCGGAAATGAAAAAACTTGATATGAATGCTCTTCTTGCCGTAGCCCAGGGAAGTGAAAATAGCCCCCGATTGGCGGTTCTGCATTGGAAAGGCGGAAACAAAGCGGAACCTCCCGTAGCATTTGTTGGCAAGGGAGTAACATTTGATAGCGGAGGCATTAGTCTAAAACCCGGCGATAACATGCATGAAATGCGCTACGACATGGCCGGATCCGGAACTGTGTTAGGTTTACTCAAAGCGGTTGCCCTCAATAAATTACCAATTAATGTCGTTGGCGTAATGGCTATGGTAGAAAACATGCCGTCCGGGTCCGCGCAGCGCCCTGGAGATATAGTAAAATCAATGTCCGGAAAAACAATCGAAGTACTAAATACCGATGCGGAAGGTCGAATGATACTGGCCGACGCTCTTTGGTATACTCAAAGTCGATTTGATCCTAAGGTTATCGTAGATCTCGCAACGTTAACGGGAGCTATTGTCGTTGCGCTGGGACACGAATTTGCAGGACTGTTTAGCAATTGCGATGAGTTGGCGCATCAGATAGTTCAATCGTCTCTTATAACTGGTGAAAAGGTGTGGCGTATGCCAATGTCTGATCATTTCGATGAGGGAATTAATTCTGATATCGCCGATATGCAAAACATTGCAAAACCCAGCATTCGCGGCGGTAGCATAACGGCAGCTCAATTTCTTAAGAGATTCGTAAACGATAAAAAATGGGCTCACATAGACATCGCCGGAGTGGAAATATCAACTAATGATTTGTTTATATGTTCAAAAGGAGCTACAGGATTTGGCGTACACCTTTTGTATGATTTTTTGCGTACAAATTATGTAAAACAGAGTGTTTAAAACCCGATGGAAATAAGCTTTTATCAAACAGCCGAAGGAACATTAATTTCATCCATTATTCGTCTCCTGGAGAAGATCTATACCTCTGGACAGAGATGTATCTTTTTCAGTCCATTGGAAGAGCGAGTAAAAATCATTGATAAAACTTTATGGACTTTTTCAACGGACTCCTTCATACCACATGGCGACAGAAGCTTGGGATTTCCTGAAAAACAACCGATATATTTTACTAGTCAGCCCGAAAATCCAAACAATGCACAGATACTAATGCTAGTAGATACGTTTGAATATAAAGGCCATGCTGATTTTGAGAAAATAATTTTTATCTTCGAAAACAAACAGCAGGAAGAAAACGCCCTTGCACTCTACAATGACTTGAAAAAAAACAAAGAAAATGTAAACTACTGGAAACGATCCCCCCAAGGATGGGAAAAACAAATTTAGAGAGGAAAAATGTCGACGACGCTTTCAATTATTAAGCCCGATGCAACCGCTAGAAATCTTACTGGTAGTATCAACGCAAGGCTTGAACAGGCCGGACTTCGAATTATTGCACAGAAAAGATTGCAATTAACCAGGGCTCAAGCGGAAAAATTTTATGAAGTTCATAAGGAAAAGGCGTTTTACGATAGTCTCTGCGAATATATGTCATCCGCTCCAATTGTTGTGCAGATTTTAAGCGGAGAAAACGCCGTTGCGAAAAATAGAGATATAATGGGAGCAACGAATCCGGCAAATGCTGAAATCGGCACGATTCGAAGGGATTTTGGTCAAAGCATTGAACACAACGCCATTCATGGATCTGATAGTTCAGAAAATGCTGAATTAGAAATCAGATTTTTCTTCAGTAAATTGGAAATTATCGAGTAAGTTTTTGTGAAACGCTTTTTGTTTTTGTTTATCATAACGCATTTTTGCGCTTTAGCTGATTCTAGATATTTTGAAATCAAGGACATAGAAATAAAACAGAAAGGAAATAATTCGTTAATTGCTAAACAAAATGCACTACATCTAGCTATGAGTTCCGCTTTCCAAAAAATGGTCAAAACCGAGCTAAATGAGCATGTTTCATCTATTAATTCCATTTCAAATCGGCAAATTCAAGATTGCGTATATGATTATTCAATCGATCAGGAAAAATTTTCCGATTCCTTCTATATCGGAAAGTTTTCCTATAGATTTTCCAAAAGTAAAGTCGCCTCTCTATTAAAATCATACGGAATAAATATCGATTTGGAAGATAAAACTAGAACTGTGCAACTGGCGATTTATCTGAATGATTTTATTCTTCATGAAAAAAAACTTAGGGAACTGAAAGTCGTCGTCGAAAAATTTTCTAATAAAAAAATCATATTCCATATTAACAGGGAGTACATAAACTATTTTCGTAAATTGCGCATAAAGTACGCTCGATTGACATGAACAAATTCATTCCGAATCTGTTATCAATTTTAAGACTTGTTTTATCTTTTTTTTTAATTCCATTAGTTTTAAAAAAAAATCTCTGGGGAGCAACCGTTCTATTTGCTGTTGCCGCTGCTTCTGATTTTTTAGATGGATATTGGGCAAGAAAATTTCAAGTTCTCTCCAATCTAGGCGCCGTACTCGATCCGCTAGCTGACAAAGTGTTGATGATTGTTTCTTACTCGCTTTTTGCCCACGTGGAGTTTATTCCCACATACGTTGCAATAATAGTAATCGGAAGAGATATTTTGATACTATTTACAGTTCTGACATGCAAAATTTTGTCGATCAATATAAAAATACAACCGCTTCCAGCGAGCAAAATTAACACTGCAATCCAACTTATTTTCATTATACTAGTTCTGTCTTGTAACAATTTATCAATAAATGTACCATCATACTTCAGAGATGCATGTGCGATGATTGTATGCGCCTCCTGTATTTTTTCTGGAGCTGAATATGTACACAAATATTATTGGATCAAAGATAAAATTTTCAGCAGGTAAATTTGTTTTTTGGACAGTTATTAGCGTATTCTCGCTTTTATTTTTTCACATGTTTTCTTGCGTGTGCTTTCCATTCGTGGCGGGATTCATTTTGGCTTATCTTTGCACTCCGTTCGTAGATTTAACTTCAAAATATGTAAATAGAACACTTATAAGCTTGATATTATCCGTTTGTTTTATTTGTATTTTTATTATAGCAGGCATAGAACTTCTGCCCCGACTTAAGGAGCATTTAGTATCCATTGCGAATAATATTCCCAGCTACTACGACCGCTTTATCACGTTTTTGAATAATACTTTTTCTTCCTTTGGGGGATATAATAATGAAATAAAATCCCTAAAACTCGAGATTCAAAAATATCTAGATCAGAAAATTTATATCTTCGCTTCCATAATAGGAGAAATTGCCTCCAAAAGAGAAGCTATTACTAGCTTTCTATCGTTTCTCATAATAACGCCGATTGCGTTTTTTTACTTCTTGCGCGATTGGAACTACATGATGGATTGCCTATACAACTGTATTCCCCATCGTCAGAAAGGTATTTTATTAGAAGCCTCTGACATAGTACGGAAAACGTTCACAAATTTTTTTCATGGGCAATTCTATGTGGTAACGATTTTATCCATATACTATGTACTGTTGTTATCGATTATAAAAATGGACAACTGCGTCTATTTGGGAATTCTATCTGGATTGTTTTCGTTTATTCCATCCATTGGAGCGGCGTTTTCCTGTGTTTTGGTAATTCTAGTAAGCGTCTTTACGCTAACGACAACAAAGCTATATGTAATATTAGCAATCTATGCAGCCGGACAGCTCATTGAAGGATACATCCTTTCTCCTCAATTCGTTGGAAAAAGGACAGGATTACATCCACTGTGGATTTTATTTTCATTTTTTGCTGGAATTCAATTGTGGGGTATCGTCGGAATCTTAATTGCAATCCCATTGACTGCCGTTATCCGTAACCTGATAGGATTTGCGATGCGCAGATTCAAAGCAGGTCAATCATATAAACAGTAATTAAAATGCAACAAGAAATTTTTAATTTTCATAAAATCGAACGACTTGATTGGAATGATTTTATAGAAAGTGAAGAGAATTTTGATGCAATCTCATATTTAGCCCAATGGCCCAACTGGAACGATAACGGCATGATTATTCATGGAGCCCCGGGAACAGGAAAAACTCATCTGGCCGCACTATGGGCTCAAACTGCGAACGCTGTTTACATACTTAATGAAAGTCTTAATCACAATCCCAGGGATTTGTTTAACACTGAATGCAACTTCGTTATTGATAATTTTGAAGACTTCCTAACCTTTAAAAAGTTTGATTGGATGTTTCATTTTTTCAATATTGCTCGAGAGAAAGACAGATTCTTTCTCCTACTGAGCAGATCTCATCCATCATTTTTAAATATTGAATTAAAAGATTTAAAATCGAGATTACTTACGCTTCCCATTGTAGGTATTAGCGATCCACAAGATGATTTGTTGCTGAAAATATCTCAAAAAATAGCCAACGATTTGGAAATAGTGGTCCCCGATGACGTTATGATGTATATATTAAATATCATAGATCGAAAAGTAAGCTCCATAATCAACGTCTTAAGGATATTGGATAGATTGTCTCTTCAACAGAAAAAACCCATATCATTACCCTTTGTAAAAAATTATTTAAAAATCTCAAATTCCTAAATTTTTCAGATGAACCACAAATTGGAAAACGGTTTCCGGCTTCAGATCTCCTCCTTTATAATTTCTCCTTTCAACAGCAAAATCCACCGTTGTACACTCATCATTATATTCGATGCCAATATTATGCCTGATAAGTCGAAGACGGTTATCACTTGGCACATTGATCGTCACCGGAGCTTCCTGATCGTTTCCCATCACCAATCCGCCTTTTAATTTGACTGCTTTGGTGACATGAAAACCGATATTCATTGCAATTCCTTTGTACTTTTGAGTTTTTTGCGCCTCGGAAAAATTAACAGCCACTATCGAAAATGGATTGTAGAAACACTGTCTACCTCTAAAAACCATAACGTTAAAGCAAAATTCATTATCCAAAAAATTTATTCCCGTTTCAATTCTTGTCCAATGCTTTGATTGCGTCGAATAACTAGCGTTCGCCACCAAAGTACATCGACTTGATAAAAAAACATCAAGCGCTGCCACGACGTTTGAACTTTTGTGCTTTAACCCGCTGGCCTCCAATTTATCAATAATGGAGATCAACTCCGTTGATCTACCAACCGTAAAGCGATATAAATTTTCTCCGTTTCTATAGCCAGCAAGCTTCAGTCCGTAATAGACTCTATTACCTGAATCAACATTGTAAGAAGAAATCGATCTATTTCCGTGAAAAAAATTCATGTCCGTAATTTCGCAAAATTGACCTTCAAAAACATCCGCATATTTTTTATTTCCCGCCATAATTATTCCTAGTATTGGCGTAAAAATTGTATCCATCGACTCAAAAGATAGTAAAAGAGGCCATTTCCACATAAAATTTAATTGCGGTATAACGCAAAATAAAGAATCGTACTCCGATCTAGTTTTTTCCGAAACTTTCAGTCCCACAAAGGATAAAGTCCCATTGAGATCTATAAGATGCCCTCCGGGAAACAACACTTCCTTACTCCAAAAAACGTTTGATACTAACTTTTGAGAGGATCTTTGATCACTGAAGTCCAAATTTATAAAGTATGTATCCCAATTTAATGTCCCCGATAACAAATATGTCGAGTAATTGCGTTCCATCATTGGGAGTACACGCGGAATACAATCCAAGTTGATACCATCTAAATTAGTATTCTGAAACATTATTGTCCTTACGGCGGAGTAATTTCTTCCCTCAAACCCTTCTAAATTAATACTACTTTCCAGTGCCCTATCGGCATTTCCCAAAAATGAGAATCTTTTCAGATAATATTTATCTGACGCCAAATTTATGTCGAAACCGCATCTCCATACATCATTTATTTCGTATCTCATTTTGGAAAATATATGTCCACGATATCCGTATCCCTGTATTTTTTTTATGGCGTCCGTGCAATCATTCTTTTTATCTTTAATGGATTGAGTATCAGTGATGCTAGCATCAACATTAAACTCTCCGTTAGGAAACCTCAGCCCATAATATGTCCATCCGACTAAACCTGCTTTTGACGTAATTATGGGTTTTAATATTAATTCCTGAGAATCAGAAATGGCCCATAAATATTGAGGTAAAATACTAAACCCATTTCTGCTGGATGTGGAGAGTTTGGGGACTAAAAATCCGCTTTTCCTCTTGACTTTTGAGCTCACGTGAGCAAAGTAAGGCATGTAAACAATTGGAGCGTTGAGAACCTCGAATTGAGCGTCTCTGTATTCGACGTATTCTTTGGGATCAAAAACCACCTCGAACGCTTTCATCTGCCAGGTTAATTCTCCGGAAGTACACTCGTAACACGGAGTGTAAATAGCTTGTTCCAGTTTGTATTTTTCATCTTTTATGGAACACTTCATTGCCGCTAATCTTGATTTATCCGTCATAATTATTTTTACATTTTTTCCTTCTCCGGAAGAGAAATTTTTCTTTACATATAGCGAATCCAAAAAATACGTATTTTGTTTTTCATCTTTTATAATTACGTTTCCATCAGCATGAATTATTTCTTCTTTTCTATCATAGAGAATCTTATCAGCTGAGATAATTCGACCGTAATACACTATGATAACGTCGCCGCTACATGAAACATTATCCTTTGTGTAGCGTGTATCATTCGAGTTTATAAAAGTAATATCTTCGCCATAAACACAGATAAACATCAACATCGCACATAGGTACAATGTATTTTTCATGCCTCTCTCCAAACTAATATGGCAATAAAGACACATGTCGCCGTCAACATAACGGCCCAGCACGCAAACTGCACAGGAATAACTTCTCCATGGGCAAGAGATTTGAACATATCATTTGCAAATTTTAAAAATATGGCCGTGGATATCACCTTTATCGCGATATTGGTTTTCGTTTTATAACGATTTATGGGAAAACAAATAACCGCCGCAATCAAAGCAAACAGAAGAAAACTATAGCAATTCGATAGAAGCCTATGCAGCTCCAGTTCGTATGACCGAAGAGTCACTTCGTCCTTTTTCTGAATTTTGTAGATTTTATAGAGATGGTATATATCGTGCTTTTCTGGAGATTTAGAGAGTAATTTTATAAGATCAACAGAAATACCGTTGGGAAATTCCATGGTATCACTGTTGTTTATTTTTTCATTATCCATGGTGGTAACATTTTTTAAATGCCAAATTGCTTTTTCTATGGACGCAGTTTGAGCAAATATTTTAGTGCCGTTTCTAGTGTTAAATATGTAGAGCCCCTCAATTTCATTGTCATGAATCGTTTTTATAAAAATCATAAGATCATTTTTTGAACAATCGACCCAAACATCGTGATTAATTTCTGCAGCAAAATACGAATTTACACTTTTGTTATATTGCGTCTCCGAGAACAATCCAATTGGATGAATTATAAACAGCCATATTGCCGAAACAAATGTAGCAAAACTTAAAAAGGGATACAAAATCTGCTGTGGAGATCTTCCACTGGACTTCAGGATAGTTATCTGATGAGATTGACATAAATTCCAAAGACTGAAAGTAGCCGTAATGAAATAAACGTAATGCAGAATTTCGCAAAAGGTTGACGGCGTTCTGAGCAAGGATAACCTAATTGAGAATATAGTCTCCTGTAGATTTGATATCGGATATTTTCTGGTAATTTCAGCAAAATCAAACAACAGGATTAAAAAAAATATAGCAATAGACACAAAAACCGTAGCCTTTAGCTGCATTTTAAAAATGTATTTAAAAAGTGTTTTATTCATCTTATAATTTGCGCTTTCCGGTGATCAATACAACAAGTGTGATTATTGCGGAAACTACCAATATGTAGTTCAATTTGGTAAATTCTGAATTTTTAGCCGCAGCATTGGTGATCCAAAAATAACTCCCCTGAAATATTATAATAATTGCCATTAGAATTATCATTCTAAGATAAGAAAACTTGCGAGAGTACGGAGCTAATACAGTTAATAGGAAAGAAAACATCGGAAATATTCCCGCCAGCAAAGGCGATGTAATTTTCTGATGAAAGAGAGCGTTCTGCGCTTTTGATATCGATTCATCTTTATCCTCCAGCAACAATTCATGGATATATTTTTCATTTGGTTGAGCAGATTTTCTTTCTACCTTCAAAATTTCCCTTAAATTATAGTTATAGGACTGAAAATACATCACAGAATTCCTATGGCCTAGAAAATCGACTTCTGCGCGTTCCCCATTGACTAGCGTTAAGACGTTGTCTTTAATTGTTCCGCTTTTCGCAAAATAGCTATAGATCTTCTCCGAGTTTCTTGCGTCAATTATGAATATGTTTTCGAAGAAAAAGTCCCCGCCGTACTTTTGAGCATATACAGAAAACCCGTTATTGGAAAAAATTGTGCCGGCTTTTTCCGGCGGATCGATGTTATTTCTTATATTAAATTCAAGAGATCGAAAACTCCTCCATGCATTAGGAGAAATATACATATTACTGACATACAAGTAGCCAATGACGATCATCACCATGTGCAGGAGAGGAAACAACATTTTTCTAGGAGAAAATCCCACCGCCTGCAATGCTATCAACTGATTGGACCCATTAAATCTCTGATACACAAAAGCGGCAGAAATCGCCAATGCTATTGGTAAAATCACGGCGACTATATCTATGGATAAGTAGGAAGTGAATTTTAAAAATTTTGCCAGTCCAACGCTATTATTGTTCATGATTCCCAGATATCTGGAAGATTGTACTATCCAGGCACAGAGAGTCAGAGAAATTGTGGAATACACGGTTGTTCTTAAGATTCTTAAAAAGATTATACTTGATAGACTTCGCAAACTCTAACTCCTCTAGCCGGAAGTATACTAATCTCCAAGTTTGATTTCTATTCTTTTTCATAGTATTTTGAATGCGATCTAGTTATTTTATTGAAGTTGGAGATCATCGTGAGAGTTTCCTTTTACATAGCTTTTATGGCATTTTCGTTTTTTTCATGTTTCCTCGGCTTTACTGGTAATTTTGATAAAAGTTATCAATTGAAAGAGTATGATGGAATTGTTGCCATTGTGAATGGTGACGTTATTACATTTCATGATCTTGAAAAACGTATGCTTCTAACTCTATTTTCAACTGGAGGAGAAGTTAGCGGCGAACTTAGACCTAAAATATCTCGCGAAGTCCTGAAGGAAATGATACAAGAAAAATTGAAATGGCAGTGCGCGAAAAAATATGCCCCCAAGGGCGGCTGGGTAACTGACAAAGCTATTGAATCGACATTTTCTGATATCGCTAAGCGAAACAATCTCAACCATGATGACTTTTGCAACCTATTGAAAAGTAAAAATGTAGATAAAAATGAGTTGCTCCAACAAATTCGTATAAATTTTTCTTGGATTGGCTACATAAATGCTCGTTTCGGTAAATTAATTAATATTTCTGAATCTGAAATAAATAGAACGCTCGCAGAAATAAAGGAAAAACACAATCTGGAGTCCTATTATGTACACAGAATGTTTTTTCCGGTTAGTGATCCTAAACACGAGCAAAAAGTTTTAGCGCATGTTAATAATCTAAAACAAATGCTCCTTAGGGGAGCTAATTTCGGCAACCTGGCTCGACAATTCTCCAAGAGCCCAGATGCTAACAAAGGAGGAGAGATCGGATGGGTATTTCATGGACAACTCTCCCCGGAAGAAAATTTAGAACTTAGTAAAATGCAGGTAGGAAGTCATGCAGTTGTAAGAAATAGTCGCGGGTACGTCATTTTATTTTTGCACGACAGAAAAGAAGCTGGATTGAAAGTCTTCACCACCGTAAAGTTCCTACAAATTGTTATCCCGTTTGGAGCATCTAATCCTGATAGCGAACAGCTCAATCAAATAAAAAAATATTTAAATGATATGAAGAAAAATTCCAGAAACTGCCATGAATTTATAAAAAATGCCAAAGACTCTGGGTTATGTGGAATTTCGGATCCTGTTATTTTAACCCTTGAGGAAATGCAGCCTCAGTTTCGTTCGATGCTTTCTTCATTGCAGACAGGAGATATAGGATCTCCAATTACAACTCCAAACGGTATTATCGTAGTTTGTTTGTTAGATCGGAAAACGCAAAAAATCCCCGAACCAACAGCCAATGACGTCAAATTGCAAAAAATAAATGAACGTTTGAGTATCTTCGCTGATCGCGAAATACAAGATTTGAAGAAAAAGTCTGAAATACAGGTCAACGAGAAATACGGATCCACTCTTGATTTTATGTGACGCAGAAAAGCTCTCTGCAAAAAAGATATTTGACTCGTTTTTTCATGAAGCAAATAAGAAATTCGGCCAAAATTTTTTGTTCGATGAAAAAATCAACCGAAAAATTGTTTCTGTTGCCGGAGATTTAACAGGAAAGGTAATCGCGGAGGTAGGACCAGGTCCAGGAGGATTAACCCTCGAAATTTTAAAACATAATATAAAAAAAATATATGTTATTGAAATAGATAAGCACTGGAGTGGTGTATGGAAAAGCCTAAGTCAACGTTTTGATGGTAAACTGGAAATAATTGAGCAAGACGCTCTTAATTTTGATTTTCAAAGCATTGCTCCGGATATGATAATATCCAATTTACCATATAATATTTCCACCCAATTGCTTTTTAAGTGGCTTAGGGAATTCGATCTCTATGAAAGTATGGTTTTAATGTTTCAAAAAGAAGTTGCTGACAGACTATATGCTATTCCATCTACTAAATCTTATGGCAAGCTATCCGTATTAACACAATGGAAATCACGTGTAGCGAAAGCCTTTGATGTTGAACCTGGGAGTTTTTTCCCAGCTCCACGGATAAGATCCACAGTTGTAAAATTTATACCATACAAAAAAAAATTTACATCGGATGATTTTTTGTTTTTTTCAAATTTGTTGGCCAGTGTTTTTATGCATCGTAGAAAAGTAGTAGTTAAGACGTTGGCTAATTTCTTTCCCCATCCTGAAGAACTTTTACTTAATTTAGGATACCACAGAAATACACGAGCTGAGGAAATTACAGTGGATGATTATATGAAGATAATGGCTTCTTCCTTCCGAATTTATTTGGACAACCAACACAGTTAAATATTTTTATTAAAAATTGTCATAATTTGTACTTGTTTTTTGGCTATTTTTGTGCTGTATTAATACCTGCGCGCAAATGGTTTTGGATTATGAAAACTTGGTCTAGAGCTGATTTAGTTGGCTTACTTTTGGCGGTTTTTGGAATAATTTCTTTTATATTTTCAAACTCCGGTTGGTTGACCTCCGTTTCTCTGTTAATTGCAGTAATAGTTCTTTTATACAATATCTATGATGCAAGATATGATTCCGTTAAGTATCTCGACGTCTTGTGTCACTATCAAGCCATATTATCATCCTCTTTCGACGGCTGGATCGCTTGGAATGATGATAATGAATATGTTGCCTCTTCACAAAAACTAAGAACATTCTTTGGAATTAAGCAAAATAACGATATTCATATGGAGGATATTTTAGCGACCATCGACCCAGAAGATGCAGAAAACCTTTCTCTTCACTTTAATAGACTGAAAAAAATGGGAGTTAATTTTAAATTAGTCGTAAAAACAACGCTTAACAGCGAAAAAATAGAAATTAATGGATCAAAAATTATCGTTAATAATACGGAAACAGTATTATTATGGTGTTCCAACGTAACGGAATCATCCTCTTTGATCGATTCAATCGAAAGAAAACTAGCTTCCACTCAGGAAGAACTAGAGTCTCTACTTGAAATTCTCAATACGCTACCAATTCCAATT